>QQUJ01000003.1 GCA_008501635.1 Pseudomonadota bacterium | reverse complement strand
TCCAGCAGATGACGAAAATTGAGAATCGTCGTCTCGTCGGGAACCGGCTCACGCCCAAGGTCAATGCCGGCGAAAAGACACATGGAGCGAGATTCATACAACGCTTCCTCGGCGCCTGGATCCGACAAGTTGAACCAGTGTTGGAGGAAGTAGATGCGCAACATCCGTTCCAGTTCAATGGGGGGGCGCCCGTTTCCCGCTTTGGGGTAGTGGGGTTCGATGAGCTCACAAAGCTGATCCCATGGAACCACAGCATCCATCTCCGAGAGAAACTTCTCTCGCCGGGTTGGTTTTCGAAATTGCTCAAATTCCCCCGCGGCAAATGTTTGCTGTTTCATCGTTTTCTACCGGTT
This sequence comes from Pseudomonadota bacterium, assembly GCA_008501635.1. NCBI lineage: Bacteria > Pseudomonadati > Pseudomonadota > Pseudomonadota bacterium. The sequence goes on along the minus strand of QQUJ01000003.1, from coordinate 8,292 downwards.
CCAAATAATGCGTGTATTGTCGCAAACTTTGGGACTTAATCAGAGATGCCTTAGTTTTAGCATCTGCATTAGAAACAGAGATGTCTGCGTAGCAGATCGCTCTTTCGGATATAAGAAACTGATGACACGATCAGACCGCACCCAGTTCCCATCAGCATTATAGATCGTCCATGATCAATAAAATTCGTTTGGTATTATGCTCGATTTTAGTGACACTCCGATAAAGTATAATGTCGGATGATTCCATGGCGCCAATCGCAATTGCGATGAAACACATAAAAATGAAGAACACGAAGCTCGTTGCGTGGATTAGCTTGTGGCAATTCGCCCGGGTAAGCAGCGTACGCTTAGCATAGGTAGCGATGCCGAGAAGCCCGAGACGCTGAAGGCCAGCGCTCAGGTAAAAATCGAACATTCCTTTCGATATATCAGGCGTGTGTTTAGGTGTGACAAGGTTCGCTATCATGGTGTCGCCAAAAATAGAGAACGACTGCATGTATCGACAGCATTGAGCAATTTCATGTTGGGCAAACAATCTCTCCTACCGTGAGAGCGGTGCATCTGCAATTCACGACAAAGTGGGGTACGGACAGAAAATTTGGCTAACGACATTCAAAAACGAAATGAAAGCACTGTTTTCTGTAACCGCAAGGTAAAGAGCGGCGTATTTATAATTCCACTAGAAGATCAACCGCCTTCTTCATGAAGAAAGGCTACCTATGCCGGATTCGCGCACGCTGTTTTAAGCGCACAGCCCCGAGGAGACGGAAGTGAATATTCTTGGAACGCTCGTAAGACAGCTCGAATCAATCAATGACTTCATCGGCCGCGCCGTCTCGTGGTTAATGCTAGCGGTTGTTCTTATTACCTTTTCAGTAGCTATTTTCAGGTATGGATTCAGTCTTGGGTGGATAGGGCTACAGGAATCCTACCTATGGCTGCATGGAATTCTGTTCACATCCGCGATGGGGTACACACTCGTTCACAATAATCACGTTCGCGTCGATATTTTTTATCGGACCGCAAATGAACGATATAAGGCCTGGGTCGATTTGGTGGGCACTATGATCTTTCTCTTTCCGACATTGGGCATAGTCTGGTGGGCTTGCTATCCATACGTGATCCTTTCATGGCAGCGTTTGGAAACATCCAGAGAAGCTGGCGGATTACCAGCCCTGTACCTGCTCAAGAGTTTTCTATTGGTACTAGTAGCGGTTCTTCTCCTTCAAGGTATCGCAGTTATATTCCGCTGTATCCTTGTGCTGCGTGGCGCCACAGAATATGCGGAGCCGTTCGACGACAGTCAGATGGTTTGAGATTTAGCGTCGTGAACCTGTTTCCGACTCATGGTGGGCATGTGGTCAATCTAGACTACAGCGTTTTTCTTGAATCTTCCTACTACTCTAACGTTTTGGTATCTGGCGATTTACGTATATTTCGAGAGGTATGAAGATGGCAACAGGAGAGGTTCTGAGCATTCTTTTTTTGACTACGACGTGCGCTGCACTCCTTTTGGGTTATCCGGTGGCCTTCACACTTGCGGGAATGGGCGTGTTATATGCCCTACTGGGTGTCGCTTTGGACAGCTTCAACTGGATCCTTGTCGCGGCAATCCCGTCCCGCTATTTCGGAGTCATGACAAATGAACTGCTTGTCGCAGTGCCACTGTTCATTTTTATGGGTGTCATGTTGGAGCGTTCTAAAATCGCGGAGCAGTTACTAGTTACAATGGGCCAGGTCTTTGGCAAAATGCGCGGCGGCCTTGCCCTCTCGGTCACCGTAGTGGGAATGATGCTGGCGGCCTCCACTGGCATCGTGGGGGCCACCGTCATAGCGATGGGTTTGCTCAGTCTGCCCACTATGCTACGCGCCGGTTATGACCACCGTCTTGCATGCGGTACCATCTGTGCGTCGGGCACTCTAGGGCAGATTATTCCCCCGTCCATTGCGTTGGTGCTTCTTGGTGATGCGTTGGCAGGGACTTATGCGGAATCGCAACTGGCGCGTGGAATCTTCGCCGTCGAACCATTCTCGGTTATTGATCTGTTCGCCGGAGCGATAGTGCCAGGACTTATGCTCGTGAGCTTGTACCTTGCCTATCTCGTCCTAGTTGCTATCCGCCACCCGCGGCGGTGCCCGCCTTTCTACGACGCATCCGTCTCTAGCCATGATCTCATCTTCCGAGTGTTGACTGCACTCCTGCCGCCCATCTTCCTGATCGTCGCAGTACTCGGTTCCATTATCGCTGGAGTAGCGACTCCCACAGAAGCTGCGGCATTCGGTGCAGTAGGAGCCATGGTGCTCGCGATGATCCGACGCCAGCTCACGCTCTCGGTACTCGCTTACGTGACGCGGTCTTCGACCCGTATTACATGTATGGTTTTCGCAATCCTCTTGGGCGCTTCGTTGTTTTCTCTCACCTTCCGTGGGTTGGGCGGGGATCGCATGGTAACCGAATTCTTTTCTACTCTTCCCGGCGGTTTTTTCAGCGCCATGTTGTTAATTATGGTTGTGGTATTTCTACTCGGGTTTATTCTTGATTTTATCGAGATCGTTTTTGTCGTTGTCCCCATCGTGGCGCCTGCACTATTTGCCTTAGATGTAAATCCGATTTGGCTTGGCGTGATGTTCGCTATGAATTTGCAAACCAGTTTTTTAACGCCACCATTCGGATGGGCTCTCTTTTATCTTCGGGGCATTGCTCCTCCTGAAATTAGGACCGTAGACATATACCGCGGCGTGGCCCCATTCATTGTATTACAGGTTATTGGCCTCGGACTGGTCTGGTATTTTCCCGCGCTGGCAACTTGGCTTCCCTCCAAGATTTTTGGCTGACCGCCTTTCGGAATTTACTCTACTCCATCCAAAATGCCTGTTTTCAGCGTCTGTTGCGATGTTTGTAATCGTATTTCTCGATACTAGGCTATCGAAAAAACTCGTTTGTGCTTGCAGTGAAATATTCATGATACTCCTAAGATAATTCTCCCATAATTAGTAACCGCCACATTTTATATCATTGCTGGATTCCGAAAAAGGGAGGATGGCCAAATCTCGATTTGAGGAAATTTGCCAAATCACATTGGCCAATGCACCGCATAAGCACCTAAGTATAAGGTTCCTGCTAATAGGAGAGAGTGACACGAAACGCTTCAAATATTTCTCATTCAGATTCCAGACGCAATTACAACAATTCTATGTGTCAACGTTCAAGAGGAGGTAGGAGATAATGACTAATACCACGTTAGATCCAAAGCGGCGCAAGCTTCTGAAAGGTGGCGCCATCGCCGCTGCGGGCGCAGCAATGGCGGGTTTCTCAGCACCCGCGATATCCAAGAGTCGGACCAAGTGGACCATGGTAAGCACATGGCCGCGAAACTTGCCTGGTTTGGGAACCGGTGCCCAATATTTCGCGGATATGGTCACACAAGTGTCCGGTGGTGACTTCACTATTGAACTTCATCCCAGCGGCGAAATAGTACCGGCCTTTGAGTCTATTGATGCTGTTGGAAGCGGAACCGTCGAGATAGGTCACGGTGCGCCCTACTACTGGAAGGGAAAAGCTCCGGCTACGCAGTTTCTGAGTAATATGCCTTTTGGTTTGACCGCTCAGGAATATAACGCATGGTACTACTTCGGCGGCGGCATGGAGCTTGCCGATAAGGTCTATCGTGATCAACTCGGATGCAAATTTGTTCTTTGTGGCAATACCGGCGTACAGCATCCCGGCTGGTCCACCAAAGAAGTCAAGTCACTGGCGGACTTCAAGGGTCTTAAAATGCGGATGCCGGGTATCGCCGCCGAAGCCATGAAACAACTCGGTGCAGTGGTAGTAAATGTACCTGGATCAGAAGTGACGGCAGCACTAGCTTCGGGCACGGTGGATTGGGTTGAGTGGAACAACCCGCATGGCGAAGCATCCATGGCGTTTTATCGTTTTGCGAAGTACTACTACACGCCTGGCTTCCATGAAAGTGGGACTGCGCTAGAATTGTTTATCAACAGCAAAGCCTGGGATGGATTGTCCAAAGAAAATCAAGCACTCATTGAGCAATGTGCCGCCGCGACAAACGTGCGAATGCTCAGCGAATTCGTTTGGTATAGCGGACCCCAATTCCAAGAATTTATATCAAAGCACGGTACGCAGGAGAGAGTCATTGATGATGAATCTCTAGTTGCCATTGGCAACGAGATTGGGAAGGTCATTGAAACCATTATCAGCAGTGACAAGTACTCCCGTGAAGTCTACGCAAGCCTGATGAAGGCCCGCGAGCTTCAGATGCCTTATAGTAATAACACCGAAGTAGAATTTATGCGGGCAAGGGCGCTTCCCTACGTATTTCCCAAAGTATAGCTTCGGGGGTGGCGAGCCGTTGGTTGAAACAGTTTGAGTAGGCACAACCAACGGCTCGCTGACCTCGATCCCACGCCTACGGCCGGACTGAGATCGGACACATGGAGTGCAATCAATCGATCCACTCCGTTATTGGATACACACGAGATCTGCCCGGGTCTTAAAACCACCTGTTTAAGTTCTACTGCGAATACAGTCTCTTGTATGCGCACGCAATATCGTGTGTTGTACGTGCCAATCGAACACCATTCGCAAACTCTATGCAACTTCTTCTTGGCTCGCACAAGTTGACAGACTGAATGACACAACTGCGCTACAACCGCGGTCATATGGGAAGGCACTCAACAGCAATGGAGAATTACTATGAACGCTCCGCTCGCCCTGCCCGATAGCGTCAACTACACACGCCGCGGTCACACGGTATTCGTTACGCTCAACCGTCCAGACAAGCGGAACGCGCTTGATGGCAAAACCGTTGACGCTCTGCTTCACATCGTGAAAGCTGCCGCGCACGACGAAACTCGCCTGCTAGTATTGCGTGGTGAAGGACGCAGCTTTTGTGCGGGTTTTGATTTTTCTGGATTTGAGGACACTTCCGAAGGTGATCTGCTATTGCGTTTCGTACGCATCGAGCAACTGCTCCAGACGCTGCATCACGCACCGTACCACACACTCGCCCTTGCCCACGGCCCCTGCTTCGGCGCTGGTGTCGATCTCATCTGTGCTTGCGCTGCCCGCATCGCCGCACCCAGTACGACATTCCGCATGCCGGGACTGCAGTTTGGGCTGGTGCTCGGCACGCGCCGACTGGCGTTTCGCATCGGCGTGGACCACGCTCGCGAATTGCTACACCAGTCCCAAACCTTCGACGTCGAAAGGGGGATCGCCATAGGCTTTCTGACGGGGATCAGTCCTGAGGACGAATGGGAAACGTTGATCACACAGGCAGAACACGCGAGTGTGTTACTCGATATCAATTCAACACGGGCCCTACACAGGCTTACCCTACCCGACACGCGAGCACAGGACCTCCACGAACTCGTGGCGTCCGCCGCTAGGCCAGGACTTATCGAACGTATCCGGAGGTTTCGCAGTTAGTAGCATTCGGATGATGACCATAACTATCGAGATCCAAAGCACTGACCACACCAGGAACGTGGGCGCGAACGGAATGGCTTCACCCTCAATCATGCGTGGAGGCAACGATGCAGATAAAAAAGGCGATATGCACGTGGTGTAAGGGCAAGTGTGGCGTCCGAGTGTTTAGCGACGACAGTGGCCAATTGGATCACGTGGAGATCATCTCGAAACGGGAGTTTATCGGCGGCGCCTATGGATCGGGTTGTCAAACCCTTCGCTATCGCCAGGGTCCAGAATGGTTCAACTCTCCCTATCGGCTGCGCTACCCACTACGCCGCGTCGGGGCGCGTGGGGAAAATCGATGGCAACGCTTGGAATGGTCCGAGGCGCTCGACGAGATCGCACAGCGGCTCGCAGAGATTCGTGACACCTGGGGAGCTGAGGCGGTGTTCGCCACGGCTGGTGACACATGGACCCATGAAGAGTACAAGCAACGCTTTTTAAGCCTGTTCGGCACGCCGAACATTATCGGTGCCGGCCCGATCTGCGTCGGACCCCGCTCACTGGTGAGCGAAGCAATTGTGGGGTGGTATCCCGCCTTTTCTCTACGCCACGCCACACGCTGCATCTTGTTCCTAGGGGTACAACCAAAGGTGGCGCGTCCTGCGAACTGGGTAACGGTACAAAAGGCGAAGCAGCAGGGTGCAAAGCTCATCACACTGGACCCACGCCAATCAGAAGTGGCAAAGCTCTCCGACGTATGGATTCAACTGCGCCCGGGTACTGATGCGGCGATTCTGCTCGGCATGATCAACTACATCATTGATCAGGATCTCTACGATCATGCTTTCGTGGAACGCTGGTGCCATGGATTTGCGGCGCTGCGCAAACAAGCTGCCGAATACCCGCTGGATAGGGTCGCGGAGATCACGGGTGTAGCTGCCTCGGTGATCCGCGATGCCGCGGTGACTTACGCCACGAATCGGCCTGGCTCGATCATCGAAGGCATGGGGGTTGAGCATTCTCCCAATGCAGCCCAAATCCTACACGCACGCGCCTGTCTATCGGCGATTGTGGGCAACTTTGACGTAGAGGGCGGTGATGAACTCCCCGGTCCTACGAAGCGCTTCAAGACTGATAGAGAAATAGAGCTGGTCGAGCTACTCTCCAGAGATCAGCGTGCCAAACAAATCGCGCACGACCGCTTCAAGTTGCACAGCATGCCAGGTCAGGAAATACTCACCGAAGTTATATCTAAGCACTATGGAAAACGCGGCGGTATTCACTGGTACACCGGTGAGGCACATATGCCATCGGTCTATAGGGCGATCATCTCCGAAAAGCCCTACCCTATCAAGGCAGGGATAGTTACCTCATCTAATCCACTCGTCTCGCATGTCAATACACGGCTCGTGTACGCCGCTATCAAAAAACTCGATCTCGTGGTTAACTGCGATCTTTTCTGGCAGCCGACGGCACTGCTCGCCGATTATGTCCTACCCATTGCGAGTTGGCTCGAGCGCCCAGCGATATACAACTACCTTGGATTCCATCTGCGTGTCTCGGGCTCAGCAGCGGCCTTGCCTGCAGTGAGTGACGAATACGACCGGCGCACAGATTTTGATTTCTGGCGCGGACTGGGGATACGCCTCGGTCAGGCAGAACATTGGCCTTGGGAGAGCCTTGAGGAGTCTTACGACGAGCGTCTGCGGGATACGGGAAAGAGCTTCAGCGAGTTGGCGGACTCACTCGGGCAGGAGTTTCCCCAGGAAACGCAAACCTTCCGTAAATACGAGCAGACGGGCTTTGCAACACCAACAGGTAAGGTGGAGTTATATTCGACTATCTTCGAGCAACTCGGCTATCCACCCTTGCCCTACTACGAACCCCATCCGGATAGCCCAGTGTCCGTTGCTGACCCTGAGAATCGCTATCCACTTACCGTCATCAATGGGAGCCGCAATTACTGGTTCATGCTCTCCGATTGGCGCCAGGTGCCAGAAACTCGGGCCCGCCGCCCATACCCGCTACTTGAACTTCATCCGGACACTGCGCACAAGCTTGGTCTGCAGGAGGGCGATTGGGCTTGGATCGAGAATTCGCTTGGGCGGATCATCCAACGGGTGACCATCTTTGATGGTATCAAGCCAGATATAGTCCATGCGGATGGTCAATGGTGGTACCCGGAGCTAAGTGCGCTGGACCCGATATTGTTCGGAGCGTGGATCTCTAATATCAACTTAATTCTTGACGACGACCCAAAACGATGCAGCGAAATCTTGGGTACCTGGCCTCAAAAGCAGACACGCGGTCGAGTGTATAAGGTTGAAACCGATGAGGATAAGAAGCTGGTGGCAATCATTGAGCGCCTGTGTCTCGCGCACGGTAACACAACGCCCCCACTTCGGCCCGATGAAATTGACATCATTCAGCACTACAGTGAGGAGGCAATGTCTTCTCCAACGAATATGGGAGACTGACCTTTTCCTTATATTGTTACCACGAGTTGGATGAGATTCTGCTCACTTTTTGCGGCTCGTTTGGCAAATTCCACTGGTGGCAGAAAACCGAAGGAACTATCCAGAACTTACCATTCAAACCTTCTATAAAGGCGTTTTCAGTCGGTTTGCCAGGTTAGGGAACGTCTGAATAAGTTATGCAAACCAGCACGGCCGATTCAATATGTTTGTGTTTTTCATCATAAGGAGCGTTTGCAGGCAGTATTCGGCTCAACATGGGCCGTTTTCTAGCCGTTTTGTGCGCCGTTGCGGTTTATCAGGCGCACCAATCCTATGTCGGGCATCGCAATCGTCGCCGCGCCAGGTACAGATTGGTCAATGCACTCAGTACAAACAAGGCAT
>QQUJ01000002.1 GCA_008501635.1 Pseudomonadota bacterium | reverse complement strand
ATGCCTTGTTTGTACTGAGTGCATTGACCAATCTGTACCTGGCGCGGCGACGATTGCGATGCCCGACATAGGATTGGTGCGCCTGATAAACCGCAACGGCGCACAAAACGGCTAGAAAACGGCCCATGTTGAGCCGAATACTGCCTGCAAACGCTCCTTATGATGAAAAACACAAACATATTGAATCGGCCGTGCTGGTTTGCATAACTTATTCAGACGTTCCTTAAGCATTCCGCGCATCACCCATTGTCTATCTGACCTGAGATTTCGAGCCCGAGCCGCAACGGGGGCACCGGACAGGCTTCTCCGCTCGTTTGCTCGATGAACTCCAATCGGATTGGAGGGCGATCATGCTGCAGATGTGCGTAACAACGATGGGTTAGTACTAAGCGGAAGGAGAAACGAACTAATTGGGATTTCGATGTCTGCCACCAGGGGCTGGGAACAAAAAACCCAGGTGTTACCCTGGGTTTCATTGAATTTCTGGCTCCCCGGGACGGGCTCGAACCGCCGACCTAGTGATTAACAGTCACCCGCTCTACCGACTGAGCTACCGGGGAATTAGGAAACCGCGTATGTTACTGGATCGGGCGGAAGCCGGTCAATAACACGCCCTATGGGCATGCCAGGGCACCACCTCCGGATCTGGTGAGACTGACCCGCGCACGGCCGGGATTTGAAAGGATCAACGCTTTAGGGGGAGCTGCGTCGCTGGAATGACAGAAAGTATAGGTCCCGGTCAAACCACCCACGGCAATGCCATCGGGCCTGAAGATGATCCGGGTTCGTGAGCCTGATCGTATGGTCAGTTGATTTCCAAAGCCTGCGTGCAGCTGCAGTACCACCTCATCCGAGTCCAACTCCCTGTCAGAGTCGCTGTCCACAAATGCTATCCAACCGTGCTCCCATACGGCTGTGTTGGCGCAGGATATACCGTTATCGCTGGGGCACAACGTTGCGCGTGCATGCCTTTTGATCGCTTCGCTGCGCGTCAGATGAATGACTGAGAGCAGCTCGTTGACTGCGGTGGTGATTCGGGTGCCTGCCAGGAGTTGGGCAAATGCCGGGACGACGATTGTTAGCAGTATCGCCGCAACCGACAGTGTGATGATGAGTTCCAGCAAGGTGAATCCGGATGTGTGTCCGATTCGACGCGCGCGCGAGTAGCGGCAGATCTCCATTTCCGTTCCCTCCAGTCCTTGGATAAGTCAATCTTGCGGGCGCTCCTGCGCCGTGCTGGATACACTACATGTTATAGGGGTATTTGCCAATTCCCATGGGTTGGCATTCTGTCAGATCTGCGTGACTCGTCTACAATGGCAGATTCGATTTTCACCGTAAGTGATCGTCTGACAGGGGACCCCGCGTTGTGCCTGAAGAATTATTCCATCTCTCCTCGACGTTTCAGCCAGCCGGTGACCAGCCGGCCGCCATTGCGGCATTGGTGGATGGTCTGGAGCAGGGGTTGGCACACCAGACCCTGCTCGGAGTAACAGGATCCGGAAAAACCTTCACCATCGCCAATGTCATCCAGACCCTGCAGCGTCCGGCGATGGTGCTGGCACCCAACAAGACACTGGCGGCCCAACTCTATGGTGAGATGCGCGACTTCTTCCCCCGCAGCGCTGTGGAGTATTTCGTCTCCTACTACGACTATTACCAGCCGGAGGCCTATGTCCCCTCCAGCGACACCTATATCGAGAAGGACGCCTCGATCAACGAGCACATCGAGCAGATGCGGCTCTCCGCCACCAAGGCGCTGCTGGAGCGGCCCGATACCATCATCGTCGCCACTGTCTCTGCCATTTATGGGCTGGGCGATCCGAAGTCCTATCTCAGCATGGTGATGCACCTGGTCCGTGGTGATCGGGTGGATCAGCGTTTCATCCTGCGGCGCTTGGCCGAGCTGCAGTACACGCGCAACGATGTCGAACTGCGCCGCGCCACCTACCGGGTGCGGGGTGATGTGATCGACATCTTTCCGGCGGAGTCCGAGCGTGAGGCGCTGCGGATCGAACTCTTCGACGACGAGATCGAATCGCTGTCGCTCTTTGATCCCTTGACGGGAGAGGTCCAGCGCAAACTGCCGCGCTACACCATCTATCCCAAGAGTCACTACGTCACGCCGCGGCAAACCGTGCTCGATGCGGTGGAGCAGATCAAGGTCGAACTCAAGGAACGGCTCGCCCAGCTGCGCACCTTGGACAAACTCGTCGAGGCACAGCGCCTGGAACAACGCACCCGTTTCGATATCGAGATGATGCTGGAACTGGGTTATTGCACCGGCATCGAGAACTACTCGCGCTACCTTTCCGGCCGCCAGGCGGGCGAGCCACCGCCGACACTGTTCGACTACATGCCCGCCGATGCGCTGCTGATCGTCGATGAGAGTCACGTGACCATTCCGCAATTGGGGGGAATGTATCGCGGTGATCGCTCGCGTAAGGAGACCCTGGTGGAATACGGCTTCCGTCTCCCTTCGGCGCTGGACAATCGCCCGCTGCGCTTCGACGAATTCCAGGCGCGATCGCCGCAAACCATCTATGTCTCCGCCACCCCCGGCCGTTACGAATCCGAACGCTCCGACGCCGTCATCGAGCAGGTGGTGCGTCCCACGGGGCTTTTGGATCCCGCGGTGGAGATTCGTCCGGCCACGACGCAGGTGGACGATCTGCTCTCCGAGATCCACGAACGGGTGGCGCTCGGAGACCGGGTGCTGGTGACCACGCTTACCAAGCGCATGGCCGAGGATCTGACGGAGTATCTCGGCGAGCACGGTGTTCGCGTGCGCTACCTGCACTCTGATATCGAGACGGTCGAGCGGGTCGAGATCATCCGCGATCTGCGCCTCGGCGAGTTCGACGTCCTGGTGGGTATCAATCTGCTGCGCGAGGGATTGGATATGCCCGAGGTATCGCTGGTTGCGATTCTCGATGCGGACAAAGAGGGGTTTCTGCGCTCCGAGGGATCGCTCATCCAGACCATCGGCCGGGCGGCGCGCAACCTGCGCGGCAAGGCGATTCTCTACGCCGAGAAAATTACCGGTTCCATGGAGCGGGCCATCGCCGAGACCGACCGGCGCCGTCACAAGCAGGTCGCCTACAACGAGACCCACGACATCACACCGCAGACCATTCGCAAGGCCGTCGCCGATGTCATGGAAGGCGCGCGCTCGGGTGGCGGCCCGTTGTCGGCGCGTGAGTTCGCCAAGGTGGCGGAGGAAGAGGCCGGGTACGCGGCCATGGCGCCGGAGATGCTGGCGCGCAAGCTCAAGCAGTTGGAGGAGAAGATGTTTCAGCATGCCAGGGATCTGGAGTTTGAAGAGGCCGCCCGTCTGCGCGACGAGATCCACCGCATTCGCGAGCATGGCTTGATTGCAGCGCGGCTGGCGGGGTGAGTGCAGCTGAACTCGCCTCGTCTGTAAGTCAGGCGTATTCCGGCGACCTGATCTGCTTGGGGCGCTTGACGTGGGTGTCAGGTAGCCTCCGGTAACCCGGCCTGCACCTGGCTGCCCCTGTAGGAGCGACTTCAGTCGCGATGGACTGCAGCGAAAGAACCCCCGATCGTTCACGGCTAAAGCCGCCCCTACACTTGTATCTTGAAACGCACTTCCTGTATCTTTAGCGCCCTCGCAGGCGCGTAGCTCAGCTGGTTAGAGCACCACCTTGACATGGTGGGGGTCGTTGGTTCGAGTCCAATCGCGCCTACCAATTCGTGGGCACTGCCCAGGGTGGGTTGCCATCGACCCGAAGCAGTGCCCACTCAGTTTTCATGACAGAGTCTGGCTGGCCCCTCGTACAGGTCAGCGTTAAGGAGACGAACCGATGCCGCAGATCACGCTCCCCGACGGTAAACAACTCTCCTTTGACCAGCCCGTGACCGTACACGATGTGGCGGCCGCGATTGGTCCCGGATTGGCAAAAGCCGCCCTGGCCGGCAGGGTCGACGACAAGCTGGTCGATACCAGCTTCCTGATCGATCACGATGCCGCGCTCGCCATTGTCACCGAGCGCGACGAGGCGGGTGTCGAGGTGCTGCGCCACTCCTGCGCGCACCTGCTCGCCCAGGCCGTCAAGTCGCTCTTCCCCGAGGCCCAGGTCACCATCGGTCCGGTGATCGACAATGGCTTCTATTACGACTTCGCCTATTCCCGCCCCTTCACACCCGAGGATCTGGAGGCCATCGAGGCCAGGATGGAGGCTTTGGCGCAGGCCGATTTCGCCGTGCAGCGTGAGGTGATGGTGCGTGAAGAGGCCATCGATCTCTTCAAGGACATGGGGGAGGCCTACAAGGCGGAGATCATTGCCGACATACCGCCGGGGGAGCAGATCTCGCTCTATCGCCAGGATGATTTCATCGACCTGTGCCGCGGCCCGCACGTACCCAGCACCGGCAAACTCAAGGCCTTCAAGCTGATGAAGGTGGCGGGTGCCTACTGGCGGGGCAACTCCGACAACGAGATGCTGCAGCGTATTTACGGCACTTGCTGGCCCGACAAGAAACAGCTCAAGGCCTACCTCCATCGCCTGGAAGAGGCGGAGAAGCGCGATCACCGCAAGCTGGGACGCAAACTCGATCTCTTCCATATCCAGGAAGAGGCGCCGGGCATGGTCTTCTGGCACCCCAAGGGCTGGATCGTCTACCGTGCGGTCGAGCAGTATGTGCGCGACAAGATCCGTGCGCGCGGCTATCAGGAGATCCGCACCCCGCAGATCGTCGACCGCAGCCTGTGGGAGAAATCGGGTCACTGGGACAAATACCGGGCCGATATGTTCACCACCAGCTCGGAGAACCGTGATTACGCCATCAAACCCATGAATTGCCCCTGCCACGTGCAGGTCTACAACCAGGGGCTCAAAAGCTATCGCGACCTGCCGCTGCGCCTGGCGGAGTTTGGATCCTGCCATCGCAATGAGGCCAGCGGTACGCTCCACGGCCTGATGCGGGTGCGCAACTTTGTCCAGGATGATGCCCATATCTTCTGTACCGAGGACCAGATTCAGGACGAGGTCTCGAACTTCGTCGATCTGCTCTTCGAGGTCTACGCGGATTTTGGTTTCACCGATATCCAGATCCAGCTCTCGACCCGACCGGAGCAGCGGGTGGGCGCCGACGAAGTGTGGGACAAGGCCGAGAAAGCGCTGGAAGACGCCCTCCACGCCAAAGGGCTTGAATTTGAACTGCAGCCCGGCGAAGGGGCCTTCTACGGGCCCAAGATCGACTTCGCGCTGCGTGACTGCCTCGACCGGATCTGGCAATGCGGCACCATGCAGGTCGATTTCTCCATGCCCGGGCGTCTGAGCGCCAGCTATATCGACGAGCACGGGGAAAAGCGGGTGCCGGTCATGCTGCACCGGGCGATCCTCGGCTCCTTGGAGCGTTTCATCGGTATCCTGATCGAGCACCACGGCGGATTGCTGCCGGCGTGGCTTGCGCCTACCCAGGCAGCGGTGCTGAATATCACCGATCGGCAGGCCGAGACTGTGCAGGATGTGGTGCAAACCCTTGAAAATAAGGGCTTCAGAGCGGTATCCGACTTGAGAAATGAGAAAATCGGCTTTAAAATCCGCGAGCACACTCTCCAGCGTGTCCCCTACCTGCTGGTAGTCGGAGACCGGGAGGTGGAAGAATCCACCGTGGCCGTGCGCACGCGTGGCGGTGAGGATCTGGGCAGTATGTCAGTCGATGACTTCTGCAGTCGCCTCGCCGCGGATATCGCGAGCCGCGGCCTTGCTGTTTAATTATTTGGAGGACTGAGGTATCGCTGCGGAAAAAGAGGTTCGCCTGAACGAGGCAATCATCGCTCCCGAAGTGCGTCTTATCGGGGCGGAAGGGGAACAGATCGGTGTGGTGCCGATCACGCGGGCGCAGGAACTGGCCGACGAAGCCGGGTTGGACCTGGTGGAGATCGTTCCCAACGCCGAACCCCCGGTGTGCCGCGTCATGGACTACGGCAAGTACCGTTTCGAGGAGAGCAAGAAACGGCACGCCGCCAAGAAGAAGCAGAAGCAGATACAGGTCAAGGAGATCAAGTTTCGACCCGGTACGGACGAAGGTGACTATCAGATCAAGTTACGCAACCTGATTCGTTTTCTGACCGCCGGCGACAAGGCCAAGATTACGCTGCGCTTCCGCGGTCGCGAGATGGCCCACCAGGAGCTGGGTAAAAAACTTCTGGACCGTGTTGAAGCGGATCTCGGCGAGTACGGAGCGGTTGAGCAGTATCCGAAGATGGAAGGCCGTCAGATGGTGATGGTCATCGCCCCGAAGAAGAAGTAGGGCGCAGACGGCAGAGGATGCCGTGAAGTTACACCGGCCTATGCCGGTAAGATCAGCGGTCGGGCGCAAGGCATTGCCTGGATCGCTGCAACACTCGAAGTCAGGAGACCGAAAATGCCAAAGCTAAAAACCAATCGCGGTGCCGCGAAGCGCTTCAAGAAGACCGCGTCCGGCGGCTTCAAGCGTGCCCAGTCGCACCTCAACCATATCCTTACCAAGAAAAGCACCAAGCGTAAGCGCCATCTGCGTCGCACCCTACAGGTTGCTCCGCAGGATGTGGCTGCCGTTCGCAAGATGCTGCCTTACAGTTAACCGGGAGGAGTGGAGAGATGCCGAGAGCCAAACGTGGTGTAACCGCCCGTGCCAAGCACAAGAAGGTACTGGACGAAGCCAAAGGTTATTACGGTGCGCGCAGCAAGGTTTATCGCGTCGCCAAACAAGCGGTCATCAAGGCGGGGCAGTATGCCTATCGTGACCGCCGCCAGAAAAAGCGCCAGTTCCGCGCACTGTGGATTGCGCGCATCAACGCGGGTGCCCGCGAGTGCGGTATTTCGTACAGTCGTCTGATCAACGGGCTGATGAAGGCCAACGTGGAAGTGGACCGCAAGATGCTGGCCGATCTGGCGATGAACGACAAAGCGGCGTTTGCGGCGGTGGCGGAACAGGCCAAGGCCGCCCTCGCCAACTAGTGGCATGACGCGCCGGTCGCTGCATCCGGCCCGATAGGCAATAAAGCTCGTCACAGGGGGAAGGTCTTGCAGGCCTTCCCCCTGTTAGTTTGGAAAGGGGTAGCAGGTGCTGAACATTGCTGAACTGCTGGAACGTGGACGGCAGGCCGTTGCTGAGGCAGTTGATTTGGCGGGTTTGGATCAAGTCCGGGTAAGCTATCTCGGGAAGAAGGGTAGCCTCACAGAGGTGCTCAAATCACTCGGGAAGTTGAGCGCGGAAGAGCGGCCGAAACTCGGTCAGCAGGTCAACGAGGCCAAGCGAACCCTGCAGGAAGTCATCGAGGCGCGCAAGCTCGAACTGGAGCACGCTTCGTTGGGTACGCGTCTCGCGCAGGAGAGCGTGGATGTCACGCTACCCGGTCGTGGTCAGGTAAGCGGCGGATTTCACCCCGTAACCCGCACCCTGCGGCGCATAGAACAGCTCTTTGCCGAAATCGGCTTCGAGGTGTGCGAGGGACCGGAAATCGAGGATGACTACCATAACTTCGAAGCCCTTAATATTCCGGCGCATCACCCCGCGCGGGCGATGCACGACACTTTTTATTTCGATGCGACCACGCTGTTGCGCACGCATACTTCCAATGTGCAGATTCGCGTCATGGAGCAGCGCAAGCCGCCGCTGAAGATCATCGCCCCGGGGCGGGTCTATCGTTGCGATTCGGATGTGACCCACACACCCATGTTTCATCAAGTCGAGGGATTGATGGTGGACGAGGGCGTGAGCTTCGCCCATCTCAAGGGGATTCTGGCGGATTTTCTGCGTAACTTTTTTGAGAAGGATCTCGCCGTTCGTTTCCGCCCCTCCTATTTCCCCTTCACCGAGCCGTCGGCCGAAGTGGACGTGCAGTGCGTGATGTGCGGCGGAAGTGGTTGCCGCGTATGCGGACAGAGCGGCTGGCTGGAAATTCTCGGATGCGGCATGGTTCACCCCGAGGTGTTTCGCCATGTGGAGATCGACAGTGAGCGTTACACCGGATTCGCCTTCGGCATGGGTGCCGAACGCCTCGCGATGCTGCGTTACGGTGTGAACGATCTGCGCCTTTTCTTTGAGAACGATCTGCGATTCCTGGGGCAATTCCGATAACTCCGCAATGCCTTGGTGACGAATGCACGGTGGATGGTCGCGACCGCCATTGGGGATAAGTGTCTTTGAACGATGTACGGATGACAGACAGTCGACGTTATGAAATTCAGTGAACAGTGGTTACGTGAATGGGTTGATCCCGGGATTTCGACGCAGGAACTGATCAGCCGGCTGACCATGGCGGGACTGGAGGTCGACAGCGCCGAGCCTGCCGCCCCTCCGTTCAGCGGTGTAGTGGTCGGACAGGTCACGTCGGTCAATCCCCATCCGGACGCTGACAAGCTGCGCGTATGCCGGGTTAATGCCGGCAACGGGGAGACACTGGGGATAGTCTGTGGCGCTCCCAATGTTCGTGAAGGGCTGAAAGTGCCGCTGGCGACGCTGGGGGCGGTGCTGCCCAACGGCTTCAAGATCAAACGCGCCAAACTCCGCGGGGTCGAGTCCCAGGGGATGCTCTGTTCGAGCTCGGAGCTTGGTCTGGCTGAGCAGTCCGCCGGACTGATGGAGTTGCCGGCGGATGCACCGGTCGGCGAAGACTTTCGCGCCTGGCTGGATCTGGACGATACCTGCATCGAGGTCGATCTGACGCCGAATCGGGGTGATGCATTGGGGTTGGCCGGTATTGCACGGGAGGTTGGAGTGCTCACTCGGACGCCCGTAAAACCCCTGGTGATAGAGCCGGTGCCTGCGACGATCGAAGAGAGTCTTCCTGTCGAGCTGGCTGATCCTGTCGGTTGCCCGCGTTATCTGGGGCGGGTGGTCAAAGGGGTCGATCCCGCGGCTGCCACACCCTTGTGGATGAGAGAGCGGCTTCGGCGCAGCGGCGTTCGCAGTCTCGGTCCCCTGGTCGATGTCACCAACTACGTCATGTTGGAACTTGGACAACCCATGCACGCTTTCGATCTCAGCGAATTGGCAGGCGGCATCCGGGTACGTCGTGCGGAATCGGGAGAACAACTGGTTCTACTCGACGGCTCGGTACTGACGCTCGATCCGCAGGTGCTGCTGATAGCCGATCACAAAAAGGCCGTTGCGATGGCGGGCATCATGGGTGGCGAGCACAGCGGTTGCGGCGAGGCGACGACCACGGTATTGCTCGAAAGCGCGTTCTTTGCACCCGAAGCCGTGGCGGGACGTGGCAGGCGATTTGGGCTGCACACCGACGCGTCCCACCGCTTCGAGCGCGGTGTCGATCCCACGCTGCAGCGCAACGCGATGGAGCGTGCCACGCGCCTGCTGATGGAGATTGCCGGCGGCCAGGCAGGGCCGATCGTCGAGGCGGTGGAGGAATACCATCTCCCGATTCGCGCGCCGGTGACTCTGCGCCGTCAGCGTCTGGCCATGATTCTCGGCCTCGAGATACCCGATCAAGAGGTCCAGGACATACTCGAACGTCTTGGCTTTGAGCCCGCGCCCAGCGCGGAGGGTTGGGTGGTCACCACGCCGGGGTATCGGTTCGATATCGCCATCGAAGAGGATCTGATCGAGGAGGTGGGTCGCATTTACGGCTATAACGCAGTGCCGGAAATCACGCCAAAGGGACCGCTGGCGATGCGTCCGCTTCCCGAAGGTAGCGTGGATCTGACGGATCTGAAACGGGTGTTGATCGATCGCGGCTATCAGGAGGCGATCACCTACAGCTTTGTCGACCCGGTGCTGCAACGCCTGCTGGATCCCGAGATCGACCCGATCGCGCTGGCCAATCCGATATCCGCCGACATGGCGGTGATGCGTACCAGCCTGTGGCCAGGCTTGCTGCAGGCCACACTGCGCAACCTGAATCGCCAGCAGAGTCGAGTGCGCCTGTTCGAGAGTGGACTGCGTTTTCGCAACGAAAATGGCGAAGTACGGCAGCGCGAGACGTTGGCGGGGGTCATAACAGGGTCTCTGGACCCGGAACAGTGGGGCACATCGCAACGCGAAGTCGATTTCTTTGATATCAAGGGTGACGTCGAGGCACTTTTGGCATTGACGGGCGCTCAGAAGGGTTTTACTTTTAGTCCCGCGACCCGGCACCCTGCGTTGCACCCCGGGCAAAGTGCCCGAATTGAGAAGAATAATCAGGCAGTGGGTTGGGTCGGGGCCCTGCATCCTGCGGTCGAGCGCGAACTTGGCTTGGGGGGAAGGGGGTTCGTCTTCGAGTTGGACATCAGTTCCATAAGTGAAGGCACAGTACCGCAATTTACCCCGATTTCCCGCTACCCCGCTATACGGCGGGACCTGGCTGTGGTTGTGGCCGATACGGTTTCGGCCCTTGAAGTCGATCGGGTTGTGCGAGCGGTGGTAGGCGATTTGCTGACAAACCTACAGTTGTTTGACGTATATAGTGGGAAAGGTGTTGATTCGGGTAGAAAAAGTCTTGCTTTAGGCTTGACCTTACAGGACCAATCGCGCACTCTTACTGATACGGAAATCGAACAGGTTGTAGAAAACGTCCTGATCGCTCTTAACAAGGAATTTGGTGCAACACTGAGAGATTAGCCATGGCACTGACGAAAGCGGACATGGTAGAGCAACTTTTCGAGGAACTGGGCCTTAACAAGCGAGAGGCCAAGGATCTCGTCGAGATGTTTTTTGAAGAGATACGTGGTGCGCTGGAACAGGGGCGTCAAGTCAAACTTTCCGGGTTTGGCAACTTCGATTTGCGCTACAAAAATCAACGGCCGGGCAGAAACCCGAAGACTGGCGAGGAAATACCTATCTGCGCCCGTCGTGTGGTGACGTTCCGACCAGGTCAAAAACTCAAATCGCGCGTGGAAGCTTATGCTGGAGGCGAGCAACAATAGCGAACTGCCGCCGATTCCGGCCAAGCGCTATTTTACAATCGGGGAAGTCAGCGAACTGTGTGCTGTCAAGCCGCACGTGTTGCGGTATTGGGAGCAGGAGTTTCCACAGCTGAAACCCGTCAAGCGCCGTGGCAACCGGCGCTACTACCAGCATCATGATGTGATCATGATTCGCCAGATTCGCAGCTTGCTCTATGATCAGGGCTTTACCATAGGTGGTGCCCGTCAGTATCTGGATGGCAGCGAAGCGCGGGACGATAGCCACCAGGCGCAGCAGGTCATCCGCCAGGTGCGCATGGAGCTGGAAGAGATTCTCCATATCCTGAAGCGTTAATTCGGGTAACCCCGACTGATCGCGTTCTCATCGGTCTTTCATTGCGGTATCATTCCCGCCTCTCGACGGTGGTCGAGACAAGCTTCCAGTTCTCGGGGCGTAGCGCAGCCTGGTAGCGCACCTGAATGGGGTTCAGGTGGTCGGAGGTTCAAATCCTCTCGCCCCGACCAACAAAACTAAAGGCACCCTTCGTGGGTGCCTTTTTATTTGGTGAGTGCGCTCGGATTCCCGGCCCTCTGGCCTGCAGGCCAGAGGGCGTTCGGCGGGGGAAAGCGATGCTTTCCCTGTGTCCGCCTCACCCTCTCGCCCCGACCAACAAAACCAAAGGCTTACTTCCATGGGTAAGCCTTTTTTGTGCATCCCGCTATGTCCGGGTAAATTGCCGGGGTGACACGTTGCCGACGGTTGCCTTGGATTTCCGGGGGAACGCCAGCCCAGGAGGGAGCAGGGTGCCACGCGCGCCACGCTCCAGGATGCGGCATTCAGGACCGGGCAGGCGGCCGGTTGATGCGACCGCCCGGCGGCATGCCGTGAGATTTCTCCACGGTGGCGAAGCGGTGACCTCGTGCGGTTTCAATCCAGGCGAACTGCAAAGGAAGGCGAGAACCGGAGCTTCGACTAACGCTTATCGTTTTTTCTGACGCCTGGCTCTCGCCCTGGAGGATGCCTGCAACATCAGCGTCGTACCACCTCCGGCAGCAGACCACGCGGACTGAAGCGCATCACCACGAGTAGCAGGAGACCCATGAAGATCATGCGCATGTGCGAGGCGCTCTCCAGCAGATGCAGGCGTAGCGCGTTGTCCTCGGCCATGCCGCTGGTGAGTGCGCCCATCAGCCACTGACCGGCCGGTTCGGCCTCCACCCAGACGAACCAGATCAGAAAACCGCCGAGTACTGAACCCCAGTTATTGCCCGAACCACCGACGATCACCATCACCCAGATGAGGAAGGTGAAGCGCAGCGGGTTGTAGGTCCCGGGGGTGAACTGACCGTCCAGCGTCGTCAGCATGGCGCCGGCGATACCGATTACCGCGGAGCCGAGAATGAAAACCTGCAGGTGGCGGCCGGTGACGTTCTTGCCCATGGCGTTGGCGGCGTGCTCGTTGTCGCGTACGGCGCGCATCATGCGCCCCCAGGGCGAGCGCAGGGCTCTTTCGCAGAGCCATAACAGCACCAGCAAAACGATGACAAAGAGCACCGCGTAGCTGCCCTTGACGAACAACCCGGAGGCTTCGATGATGGCGGCCTGCAGGACGTCGGGCGATGCGCCCGAATTGAACCATTCGACCAGCTCGATGAACCAGGGGCTGGTCTGCAGGTCCACCTCGTAGGGCACCGGGCGGTCAAGGCCGGTGACATTCTTCACCCCACGCGTCAGCCAGTCTTCATTTTTGAGGATGGCGATGATGATTTCGGAGATGCCCAGGGTGGCAATAGCGAGAT
The DNA here is from genome assembly GCA_008501635.1 of Pseudomonadota bacterium. Lineage (NCBI taxonomy): Bacteria > Pseudomonadati > Pseudomonadota > Pseudomonadota bacterium. The sequence continues at coordinate 28,078 of QQUJ01000002.1, read as the reverse complement.
AGTCCGAACGCAGTCCCAGAGAAATGCGCCCCACCAGCCACGCGGCGCCCCCTGCGAACAGGCCACCGACCGCCCAGGCAAAGAGGATGGGGAGGCCGAGCCCGCCGAGGTAGCCGGTCTTCGATGGATCGACCGCTTCGATAGCGTCAACCGCCGGATCAAAGAAGGCCCGGATCACCAGATAGCCCACCAGCACGACACCGCCTACCGTCAGTGCGCGCAACGGACCCTTGTGCATACGCCGATGCACGAACAGCGCCGCGATAACCGTACCCGCCAGCGCCAGCAAGGTATACACCATCCCGGTACCGCCCGCCGCCCAGGCTTCCGGCACCGGCGCCTGCGACACCAGGACTCCAGCCAGTCCGCCAAGTGCGGCAAAGCCCATCACACCAGCATTGAACAGGCCCGCGTAACCCCATTGGATGTTGAGGCCGAGCGCCATGATGGCGGAGATCAGACCCAGATTAAGCAGTGTCAGGCTGACCGACCAGGACTGAAATACTCCGACACCGAGAATGAGCAGCGCCATGATGCCGAAATAGAGCACACCCCGCAGTGTCTCGCTCACAATACCCTCCCGCGGAATATCCCGGTCGGTCGCACCAGCAGCACCACGACCAGAATGATGAAGGAGACCGCGAATTTGTAATCCGTGGAGAGCAGTTGCACCAGGCCGACGGGTTGCCAGTCTGGCGGCAGGAGGTAGATCAGGAACTTCTTGTAGGCGTAGGTGATGGTGACTTCGGAAAAGGCGATGACGTACCCGCCGACGATGGCGCCGATGGGTTGACCGATCCCGCCCACGATCGCGGCCGCGAAGATCGGCAGCAACAGTTGGAAGTAGGTAAAAGGCTTGAAACTCTTGTCTAGCCCGTAGAGCACCCCCGCGATGGTGGCCAGCGCGGCGGCGATGATCCACGTCACCCGTACCACGCGCTGCGGATCGATGCCCGATAGCAGCGCGAGATCTTCATTGTCCGAGAATGCGCGCATTGCCTTGCCGGTGCGTGTGCGCTGCAGAAACCAGAACAGCGCAATGACCACGGCCACCGCCAGCACCACGGTCAGCCCCTGAGTCACTTTGATCGCCAGACCCTCATCGAGTCCTGTGAGGTTCTTGAAGCCGCGTGCGGTGATGATGAAGCGTTCGCCATCGGCGAAGCGCTGATCGTTGGGACCGATGATCAGCCGCACCAGGCCATTGAGGACAAACATGACGCCCACCGAGGCGATGACCAGGACCACGGGCGGGCTGCGGCGCTGGCGGTAGAAGCCGAACACCGAGCGGTCGATGGCGAGGCAGAGCAGCACCATGGCGAGAATACCGGCCGGCAGCGCGAGCAGCGCGGTCGGCAGCGGGCCGAGGCTGATCCCCATCGCCTGCAGCCCCCATGTCGCGAGCACCGTCACCATGGTGCCGAAGGCCATCATGTCGCCGTGGGCGAAGTTGGCGAAGCGCAGGATGCCGAAAATCAGGGTCACCCCCAGCGCGCCCAGCGCCAGTTGCGAGCCGTAGGCCACGCCCGGCACCAGCACGAAGTTCGAGAACAGCACCAGGGCGTTGAGGATGTCGGTCAGATCGGGCAAGGCTCAGCCTCCGAGGAACGAACGGCGCACTTCCGGATTGGCGAGCAGTGCCTCGCCCGTATCGGTGTAGCGGTTTTCTCCGGTCACCAGCACGAAGCCGCGGTGGGCGATGTTGAGCGCCTGACGGGCATTCTGCTCAACCATCAGAATGGCCAGACCGGTACGGGCGATATCGAGGATCTTGTCGAAAAGCTCATCCATCACGATCGGCGAGACGCCGGCGGTGGGCTCGTCGAGCATCAGCACGCTGGGCTTGGTCATCATGGCCCGCCCCACGGCGACCTGCTGGCGTTGCCCGCCGGAGAGTTCGCCGGCCGGTTGGTGGCGTTTTTCCTTGAGTATCGGGAATAGCTCGTAGACCTGCTCCAGGGTGTCGCTGAAGTCATCACGGCGCAGAAAGGCGCCCATCTCCAGGTTTTCCTCCACGGTCAGGCTGGTGAAAACGTTGTTGTTCTGCGGTACGCAGGCCATGCCTCGCCCAACGCGCTCTTGCGGGCTTAGCGCCGTTATGTCCTCACCGTCCAGCCGCACCTGGCCGGCGCGCAGCGCGAGCATGCCAAACATCGCTTTCATCGCCGTGGATTTGCCCGCGCCATTGGGGCCGACAATGACGGCGATTTCGCCACGATCCACTTCGATGGTGCACTCCCTGAGAATATCGGCGCCGCCATAACCGCCGGTCATTTTTTCACCGATCAGGTAGCTCATGATTCGCTCTCCCCGGCGGCGGCCCGGGTCGGTTTGTTCTTCAGACCGGTGCCCAGGTAGGCTTCGATGACCTGTTCGTTGGCCTTGATCTCGTCGGCCGTGCCCTCGGCCAGCACGGAGCCTTCAGCCATGCAGATCACCGGATCGCAGAGCCGCGAGATGAAATCCATGTCGTGCTCGATCATACAGAAGGTATAGCCGCGTTCGCGGTTGAGGCGCAGAATCGCATCGCCAATGGTGTTCAGCAGCGTGCGGTTTACCCCGGCGCCCACCTCGTCGAGGAACACCACCTTGGCGTCCACCATCATGGTGCGCCCCAGTTCGAGCAGCTTTTTCTGTCCTCCGGAGAGGTTGCCGGCCAACTCCTCGGCGACATGCGCGATCTGGAGAAAATCAATCACCTCGTCGGCCTTGGCGCGGACCGCCGCTTCTTCAGAGCGCACCCTGCCGGGGCGAAACCAGGCATCGAACAGGCGCTCACCGGACTGGTGGGGCGGAACCATCATCAGGTTCTCGCGCACCGTCAGGGTGGCGAATTCGTGGGCGATCTGGAAGGTGCGCAACAATCCCTTGCGAAACAGCTCGTACGGTCTGAGTCCGGTGATCTCTTCGCCGTCCAGCCAGACGCTTCCGGCGGTAGGGGAGTAGTGGCCGGCGATGACATTGAAAAGGGTGGTTTTACCGGCGCCGTTGGGACCGATCAATCCGGTAATCGACTCTTTTTCTATCTCCAGAGTGGCGCCATTGACGGCCAGCACACCACCAAAACTTTTATACACCTCATCGACGCGAATCATGGGGATGTTCCGGGGGGGCTGCATTGCAGTGAACGGCACAAACAAGAAGACCCGGCGCAGAGAACCGCGCCGGGTCGTGTGCTGGTGCCAGGCGGGGGATCAGTGCACCTTCAGCGCAGTGAACTTGCCACCCTTCACCTCCAGCTCCTTGTATGACCCGGCGGCCTCTCCGACCTCGGTGAACTCGACATTGGTGGCGCCGACATAGTCCACGTCGCCACCATCCTTGATGATCTTCAGCGCCTTGGCCAGTTCGCCGGGAAAGATCTGGGTGCCCGGCGCGTTGGCGACTTTCATGATGTTGGCCTGGATCGCCGCACGGTCGCTGGAGCCGGCGGCCTGCATGGCCAGCGCCATCAGCGCCACGGCGTCATAGGATTCGCCGCGGAAGGGCCCGCCACCGGCATCGATACCGGCTTTCTTGGCGACTTCGGCAAATTTCGCGGCGCCGGCTGAATCGCTGCCGGGCGCGGTGCCGAACGAGCCGGTCAGATCCTTACCGATGGCGTCCACCAGCGACTGGCCGATCATGCCGTCGGCGAAGACGAAGCTGTTGAAAGCGCCGGTGTCGAGGGAGGTCTGAACGATGCCTTTGCCGCCCTGGTCGAGGTAACCGAACACCACCAGGTGGTCGGCACCGGAGGCGGCCAGGGCCCCGACTTCGGCGGAGTAGTCTGCCTTGCCGTCTTCATGCGCGGCGGACATCTGCACCTTGCCTCCCAAATCCTTGAAGGCTGCGCCGAAGGATTCAGCCAATCCTTTGCCGTAGTCGTTGTTGGTGTAGGTAATGGCGATATTCTTCACGCCGCGATCCATGGCGATTTTCGCCAGCACCTGCCCTTGGCGGGCGTCGGAAGGGGCGGTGCGGAAGAAATAACCTTTGTCCTCGATGGTCGTCAGCGCCGGCGACGTGGCGGATGGGGAGATCATCACCACGCCGTTGGGAACGGCCACGTTGTTGGCTACCGCGGTGGTCACGCCGGAGCAGTCCGCCCCGTAGATAGCAGCGACCTTGTCCGCGGTTACCAGGCGCTCGGCGGCGGCGGTCGCTGCGGCGGCGTCAACGCACGTGGAATCGGCGCGTACCGGGACCAGTTTTTTACCGCCCAACAGGGCACCGGAGTCGGAGACCTCTTTCATCGCCAATTCGGCGGAAGATGCCATGTCCGGAGTCAGTGACTCGATGGGTCCGGTGAATCCGAGCAGCACTCCGATCTTGATCTCATGCCCATCGGCTTGAGCGCCGCCGCTTACCATAACGGCCAGTGCAGCTGATACGATCAGCGTCTTTTTCATTGTGAACTCCATGCAATCATCGAGAATTGTTATCGCAAATGGTTTGGCTTCAGACGGTAGGTAGCAGCCGTGCAGATCAATTCTAGTCTATGCGGCGTATCCATCCGGGTCGCAAGCCCTTTATCGATCACTATCAATCCCCGTCAGTGCGGGAGTTGTGTTTTTCCAGACTGACAGCGAGTGTATTGAAAAGCATAAACACCCTTGTTGTGGAAATCCACTGTTGCCGCGCAGACCCGCCTTACCCGTTTCGACAGGATTCCAGCAAAGTTTCGTTTGCGCGAAGTTCAGCGGCTTTGAGGAATGAGAAACCCCTTGTCATGACTCTGTTGCTCAATAGCAGGGATTTGATCGGAATGCGTTGGCGCCCTGTGCCGGTCGCGATGGTGACCGAAGTCAATGGCAGCGCTCGTGCCAGTGCCGCTGACAACTTCGCCTGCTGCTGTGGTGTTGCAATCAGCAAAAGAAGGCCGGGCTGCGGTGTGCCCGGCCAATCCTCAACAACAGTTGCTTTAAGACAGTACGAGACTATGGGGCGAAACGGCTCTTCAGGAAATGCTAGATCCTAGGCCTTTGCATTGGCAGTATGTGCTGCTATTGCGTCCATTAATGGAGGGGACAGGCAGTCGTAGGGTTCAAGGCCAAGTTCTCTCAGGCGGGCACGAATACTCTCCATCGCATCGGGTGAAGTGCCACCTTCTATCAAAGAGGAAACGAACGCTGCAAAACCTGCGGGTGCCCAACCGCTTTCACCGGATAACTCGGTGTGAATAAAATCCAGTCCATAAAAAGGGTGGCCTTCATCTTCGATACGGCCGTACATATGCGCGCCGCACTCTTTACAGGCATAGCGCTGAATCGTCTGACTGGCATCGATGATGCTGAGTTTGTCCTTGTTGGCCGTGACTGATACGTTGCCCCGCGGTACGACGGCGACCTGTGAGAACAGGGCGCCTTCGGGTTTCCAGCATTGCGTACAACCACAGACATGATTGTGTGCTGATTGTGCAGTGACTCTGACCGCCACGGGATTGCTGGAACAATTGCATTTCAAGGTGCCCCCCGAGAAACCTGGTTGGGCGGGTGCAATGCCGTTGTCAACGGCGGGATGGATGGCAATTAAGCTCATAGATATGACCTCCGTTCTGATTAATTGTCTGTTACGGTCAAAGGCTCCCGGTGATTGCTGTGGCGCCAGATTAGCCTGAACCATCGGCATGGATGCGCGCCTTGGCTCGCCTACTGCAAGGTGACCCGTGAGTGCGAAGGATATCCGCACCACCACCGTGCAGATTGGCCGCGGACCCCTGGTGCCTATCAAGGGCAAATGAAAGGCGGTGCCGGCCAGGGCTGCTTTTTTGATTTGCCCACTGTTGACCGTGCGCCTACGGCGTGACAATTGAAATTGGGACATTCCCGGCCTATCTAGGGGAAATCCCCAGTTTCGATGTGGGATCAGTTGCGCCGTCACGTGCTATCGCGGCAGCGGATTTGTGGGATCAGCGCCAGTAAACCTCGATCACGCAGCACATAGCCGCCGATCCGCAGGAGGTTCGTGAGGACTAAACCTTCTGGTACAGCCAGTCGGCGCCGAGCCGTCCGGTGATGGGTGGGTAAACCGGGTGCTCGCCGTGCCGAGATCCGTTCTCAGGCAGCTTCCAGGAGCTGAGAGGCCTGGGATTTCATGACGTCAACAATGGCGTAGATACCCACATGACGGTTGGGACTGAGGTGTTCTGCAAGTTTGAGGCCCTCGAAAAGGTGGTCGATATCGAGGTCGATAAACTCCTGGGGTGTTTTGCCTTTGCTGAGTTTGATCAGCAGTGCGACCACACCTTTGATGATGGATGTATCGCAATCCCCATAGAAATGGATCAGTGCGGGATTCGCTGAATCCCGTTGCGCGTAGACCCACACCTGACTCATGCAGGGTTTGACTTTGTTGGCCTCGACGCGCAGCGCATCGGGCATCGGCGTGAGCTTCTCGCCCAGCTCCGCCAGGTACTGGTAGCGGTGCTCCCAGTCACCCAACATCTCGAAACCGCTGATCAGATCATCGATCTGTGACATCTCTCTGTGCAATCCTTAGGGTTATCGTAGGGAATTATACGTCTCCTTTGCGCGTGTCTCCAATGGTGCGTAGGTGGGCGCAATTGATGGGTTCGTGATCGGCGAATGATACTGTGGTACGGGATGGAGAGACAGGAATGAGCACGTGGCCTCAAAAATCGTTGTGATCGGCTCCGTTGCCTGGGATGAGGTGGTTGAACTCGATAGGCCGCTGCAGTCGGGAGGGCACAACCAGGGGCGGATGCGAGGGCGTCGTATCGGTGGCGGTGCTGCCAATACCGCGCTGGCGTTGATACGGGGTGGAAACGAGGTTGTCGTTCGCAGCGCGATTGGCGGCGACTCCCAAGGGGGGGAGTTGCTGACAGCACTGTCCCGCGAAGGGATCGATGTCTGTTGGATCGACGATTCGGCGTCCGCGACGACCCGTTCATTGCTGCTTCTCGACCCCGCCGGCGGTCGGACGATTGTCAACCTGTCCCGGGCGTCACTGCCGGTTACCGCGCCCCTTGGCGAACAGAACACGGCCTGTGTCTATCTGCGCAGTACCGACACCGCGTTCGCACCGGTCTTGCGTGAATGTCTGGACCAGGCACTGGTGATTGCCCATATTCCGCCGCTGACTGCCGGTAGCCGTCCGGCGCACATTCTGGTCGGGTCCGCGGATGACCTCGATGCCGGCTTTCTGGCGGAACCTTGGCGCTCGGCCCGGGCGGTGGCGGGTGAGAAACTGCGCTGGGTCGTGGTGACGAACGGGGCGGAGGGGGCGAGTGCCTACAGTGGAGAACAGGTGCTGCGGTTGCCCGCACCCCGGGTCAGGGTGGTGGATACGACGGGGGCTGGAGACGTTTTTGCGGCGGGCCTGATTCATGCGTTGGTGCGCGATGAACCGATGGAACGGGCGTTGCGGTGCGCCGTGGAGTGGGGAGCCGCTTCCGTTCAATACCACGGAACGATCCCCCCCATCGGCTTTCCAGACATACGCAATAGCGCAGACTGGCAAGAGGTGTAAGCGGCGATAGTACGAAAGAAAAGGCCAGCTGTTTGCCGGCCTCCACTTCCGGTTGGAAAGCGTGCCGAGTCAATCGGTGCGCGGCGCGGTGTTACTGCGCAGCAGCTTGTAGGTGATGCTGTCGTGCAGGGCATTGAACGAGGCGTCGATGACGTTGGCGGAGACGCCCACCGTCGACCAGTTGTCACCATGTCCATTGGCGCTCTCGATCATCACCCGCGTGACCGCCGCTGTACCCTCGCCGGGGGTGAGAATGCGCACCTTGTAGTCGACCAGCCTGAGATCGGCCAGTGTGGGGTAGATGGGGATCAACACCTTGCGCAGTGCGGCGTCCAGTGCGTTTACCGGCCCGTTGCCTTCGGCCACCGACATGAAATGCTCGCTACCCACGTCGAGTTTCACCGTCGCCTCCGACATGGTGATCAGCTCGCTTTTTGCGTTCCAGCGCCGTTCGTCGATGACGCGGAAGCTGGTCAGACGGAAGAAATCCGGAATTCCCTCCAGCGCACGGCGGGCCAGGAGTTCGAAGCTGGCCTCGGCGCCATCGTAGGCGTAGCCGTAGTACTCCCGATGCTTGACCTCTTCAACCAATTGATTGATCTGCGGACTGTCAGCCTCAATGTCAATGCCGATCTCGCGAAAGCGCGCCAGAATATTGGAGCGCCCCGCCTGATCGGAGACGACGATGTGTCGGCGGTTGCCGACCAGCTCCGGCACGATATGTTCGTAGCACTTGGGATCCTTCTCGACCGCCGAGACGTGCAAGCCGCCCTTGTGAGCGAAGGCCGACTCGCCGACGTAGGGCGCGCTACGGGCAGGAGGTCGATTGAGCCGCTCATCGAGCACACGCGAGACATGGGTGAGGCGGGTCAGCTCGTTGTGATCGATGCCGGTGTCGAGATCGAGCTTCAGCATCAGTGACGGGATAATCGAGATCAGGTTGGTGTTGCCGCACCGCTCGCCCAACCCATTGAGGGTTCCCTGCACCTGGCGTACGCCCGCCTGAACGGCGAGCAGACTGTTGGCCACTGCATTTCCGGTGTCGTTGTGGCAGTGGATGCCCAGGTGATCGCCGGGGATGGTCTTGGCTACCTCGACGACAATGGATTCAATCTCCTTGGGCAGCGTGCCGCCGTTGGTGTCGCACATGACGATCCAGCGCGCGCCGGCATCCAGTGCCGCCTTGCAGCACCGCAGGGCAAATTGGGGATTGGATTTGTAGCCATCGAAGAAATGCTCGGCATCGAACATCACCTCGTCGACCTTGCTGGCTACATAGGCGATGCTTTCGCTGATCATGGCAACGTTTTCGTCGAGATCGATGCCCAGCGCGACGTCGGTGTGAAAGTCCCAGGTCTTGCCCACGATGGTGATAACCGGCGCCCCGGTATCGAGGAGCGCCTTTAAACCGGGGTCATCCTCGACGCCCTTGCCGGCGCGGCGTGTCATGCCGAAAGCCGCCAGGCGCGACCGGTGCAACTGGGGCGCCTCGGCGAAAAAGGCGTTGTCCGTGGGGTTGGCACCGGGCCAGCCACCTTCGATGTAGTCGAAACCCAGCCGATCCATCTCCAGCGCAATGGCGATCTTGTCGGCCGCGCTGAAATCCACACCTTGCGTCTGCGCGCCATCGCGCAGCGTGCTGTCGTAGATGTATACCCGTTTTTCGTTCATCTCTTGCCGCTTTGACTCTGGAGCAGTGTGCCTATCCACCCGCCGATGCGCAGTCGCCCTCCCATATCCCGGGCTGCATCACGCGTGTCATGGCATTAATTGACCAAATCCATGGGAAAGCCCGCAGGATGCCGGATATTCGGCACCGAGACAAGGGTGAACAGGTTGAACTCAGGGTGACTGGAACCGTCGATCAGGAAGACGATGGGCAACGACCGGCGCTCTGAATCAGCCCCCAACCATATTCGGGGTCGCGTCCGGGTGTTCCCAAATCGATAACCGATTTTTTCTGGGCTTCGATCACCGCGGCGGGTGCCATTCGCGTGATGCGCGTAGCGAGAGCGGCCGTGACAAATGGCGTGGCGTAGGAGGTTCCGGAAAAGTAGGCACCGCCACCCCTGGCGTCGGCGCTCCACACATCCACCCCGGGGGCGCTGAACACCACATAGTCGCCGTGCGTCGCGTTCCGGTAGAGGCGGGCATCGGCATCGATGGCGGTCACTGCGATCACTCCCTGCTGCGCGGCCGGGTAAACAGGTGCGCCCTTCGCCCCCCCATTGCCGGCGGCGGCCACGACTACCACGCCCGTCTGCATGACACGGTGCAGCGCCGCTTCCACCAGCAAATTGCGGGGTCCGCCGAGGCTCAGATTGATCGTGGAAACCCGTTGTTCCAACAGCCAGTCGAGTGCGTATGCAATCCGCTCCGCCGAGGTGTCCAGCGCATCGTCGCGGCCGCGAAAAACGCCCGCCACGAAGAGTTGGGCGGCAGGCACCAACCCTGCCATGGCCTCGTGCTCTCCTTGCGCGACCAAAAGGGCTGCAACCGCGGTTCCGTGGCGCGGGGGCGCAGGCTCGATACCGGACGGCAGAAACGATTTCTGGGTGATCTGTGCTCCCTGCAAGACGGGGTGTTGGTTCGTCACCGTGGTATCGATCATCCCTATGCGGATCGGTGTATTGCAGGAAACGCCCTGACCATCCCATCCCATCATGCGCAAGGCGTAGGACTTGGGGTCTGCATCCGCTTGCAGGGTAAACCGGTGATTGGCGTCGGCCCATAGATCGGGCAGCTGGCCGCGTAGCTGCAGCAACGCGTCGCTGACCGTCATGCCGACGGGCAGGCGCACGACACTGACCACCAGACCTAGGCCCTTCAGTGTGCGCCGGCGTTTTATGGAGAGACCCATACCTCTTGCGGTCTCAGCGAACTGACGGGCCTCATCAGGACTGCTGTGAATGATGACCACCTCTGCCGGCTCGATGTCGGATTTCTCTGCTTCCGGCGCGACCGGCGGCACTTGCGGTACCGGTGGCAGTGGCGAACTGAGCAGGCTGCCATAGGAGGGTTGTGGGAGGCCGCCGCTGTCTCCGTAGTATCCGGAATCGCCGGGATAGCCGCTTTCGCCCGGCCACTCGCCGCCGTACTCGGGCGCTGGGGTCGATTCCGGAGGTGGTTGCGCGGAGGCGCCCGATCCCGCCGGCGGAAGGACAATAGCAGGTCCGCTGGGCGTACCCGGCATGGGCAGCGTGAGTTTGGGAGCGGCGAGGGGCGCAGAGGCGCAAATGGTGATGTTCTTGTTGATATTGCTCAACCACTTGCCATGATTGGCCTGCTCGATACCCAGGTAATACCACTGGTTCAGTTGAATCTTGGGATCGTTAGGAATGCGCACGGTGATGGAGGCATCGCTCCAACTCAGTATCTGTGCATCGACGTGAATCCCGTGCCCGCCCAGTGCGACGCCTTTGCCCGACTGATTGCCGAAATGCTTGCCCTGGATGGTGACACTGCCCCCCTTGCTGATGCAGGTTGCGGGGGTGAAACCGCTGATGATTGGAATGGTAATCACGAAGGTGCCGAATCCGCGCGAAACGCTGGGTGACGGCAATGTTATTTGGGGGGATGTCGAAGGTGGCGCCGCAAAAGCTGCTCCCGTTGTCAGGATCAGCAGGAGAGGTGCCGAACAAAACGCAGCGCGTACGCGACGCTTTCTAATCAGTACTGGCATGGATCACCACGTCGCCGTGTTCACGGAGCCTGTCGAGCGCCTGCTGTAGCGCCTGTGGGGAGGGCTCGGGTGAATCAACCTGGATTCGATAAAGCCCGAGCGCGCCGGGACCGGCTACCACCTGGGCGTCGATGCTGTTCAGCAGCGTGCGGATCTGCAGTTCAGTGGCGCCCGGATGAAATTGGATCTGGATAACGTTGTCCTGGCCGGCTGACCCGGACAGGGGTTGGAAGCGCTCATCTTTCGGACCCATCCCGGCCAACAAGGCCGCTTGCACAATGATAATCACCGCCGCAGCAGCCACCGCCGGTTTCCACCAGGCCGAACCACGCGAGGGGCTACCGGTTTCGGTCTCACTGCGGAGTTCGCGGCGCAGGCGTTGCCAGCCCATTTCTCCCGGCGCATTGCCGGTAGGCAGGGTTTTCATGCCGCTGCGCAAAGCCTTCAACCACTCGAGCTCGGAGCGAACCTCCGGATGTTGGGTGATGTACTCATCGACCTTGCGGCACTCCGCGTCGCTTAAGGTGCCGTTGACATAGGCAGGCAGCAGATTTTCGATTTCGCGACGATTGTTGTCAGGCGTTGGCATCGGCTTTACTTCGTCTGGTTGGCGTTTGGCTATCCCTTGAGTCGTAGATTTGACGGTGCTGGTTCATCTTCCGTTCAGTTTTCCGGCAATTTACAAGCCGGTTGCGCCTAAACAGAGTTTCAGCAGTTTGCGGGCATGAAACATTCGGGTCTTGACAGTCCCCACCGGGACCCCGGCAACCTCGGCGATCTCGCCGTAGGGGAGATCTTCAACGAAAGCGAGGTGCATCACCTGGCGATGTTCGTCAGAGAGTCCGTCCAGGCAGTGTTGCAGACGCTCGGCGTCTTCCACGCCTGCCAGTGCCCGCTCAATACCGACGTCGCCATCGTCGGTCAGCTGGTCATCCAGCTCCACGACCTCGGGACCGGGTTTTTTGCGCAAACGGTCGACCACCTTGTGGTGTGCGATGCCCAGCAACCAGGTCTGCACCTTGGACCGCCCTTCGAATCGCCCAGCAGATTTCCAGACCTCCATCATCACCTCATTGATGATCTCGGCCGACAGATGCGGATCGCCCAGGCGAGCCTGGGCGTAGGCGTAGACGCGATGCTGAAACAGGTAATAGAAACGCTCGAGCGCCCGCTGGTCGCCGCGGGCGATCTTGTCGAGGAGCTCGCTGAGTTCGGGCTCGGTCGGCGGCGGCTGCATGTGCCTTCGGAAACCGGTGGTCGGATCCGCGCCCTAGGGGACGCGGATCGCCCGCAGTGGGCTTTCGCCAATTACGGTGCCCTCGGAGCCGATTGCCAGTACACGCCATAGATAGGTTCGACCCGACATCAGATGGGTACGCGCCAGGGTGGTCAGCGGTACTGCGGACTGATCGCCCGGCACCAGCAAACCCGTGGTGGGGGAGATGGACGAACCGGGACGCGGATCGATGGCGCGTGGCTCATCGACCGGAGCCGTGTCGGCCGGTAATTCAATCGGTAGACCCTGCTCAAAGAGCTCCAGCTGATAGGCGCGTACGCCGGCGATCGGTTGCCACGTAAACCGGGTGTCGTTGCCAAGCAGTGACAGATGGGGCGGCATGACCAACCCGATGGGTTCGAGCGGTGCGGGCCGCGGTTGCACGAAGTAGCGGATGACCGGGTCGGTATCGAACAGCGCCGGATCGGTCAATCGGAATCTCACCAGGTGCAGCCCGGTGCTGCTCGTGGGCAGGCGCGGGCTGAACAGCGTTTTATCACCGCCGGCTGAGAGGAATTCGCGTACCTGAGTCAAAGGCCGATAGATAGGGGTCCCGGCCGTGCTCGTTGGATCGGCAGCCTCCCAGACACCGCGGATAACGCCGGAGCCGGTGTGCGAGATGTCGGCCTTGGCGCGAAGAAACTGCTCCTCTTCGGCGATCTTCTCTATGGCGCCATCCTCGAAGCTCAGCGCCAAACGGCCGATCCCGAAGGCGGCGGCCGAGGGGCTGGTGAGGTCGATAAGAAAAACGCCTTGTACTGCTGCGAAAGGGCCGTCGCCATCTTCGAAATCTCGCACGTACTCGATGCGCGACACACCCGCCTTGAACGCCGCGAAGATGACATTGCTGGGAATGAGCAGTTGCTCGTTCAGCGTGACAGTGACAGGGACGCTAACGGCGCTGGTGGTGAGGGTTCTCGATACGATGCCCAGGGTTGACCCGTTGGGGATCCTGAAAGTCCCTGTTGTCGACTGAACGAATGGTCCGTCATTGGTGGTCGCGCTCCAGCGAATGGTGACGCTTGACGATCGACCGATCGCGGCTTTTGTTGATGCGGGCACGATGGTGACCCCACCCGAAAACGTTGCCGACGCCGCTGTACTTACAAGCAACAGGAGCACAGCAGTCGCAATGGATGCTAAATCCCTGGTTAGTTTTGTCATGATCCTCAATCCCCTAGTAGAGCGCAGACCAACCGACGTTCACTCTGAAAAAGACCTGATAGGTATCGGTCGAGAGAGTGGGGTCGATATTGTCCGTCGTGTCGGTCTTGCTCCCATCAATTGTCAGCGTTACGCCCGGCCGGTTCGTTTTAGGCGGAATCGCGGTCCAGGTGACTCCTGCCGTGACCGTTTGGGTTTCGGTATTGGCTGAGTCGTCTGAGACCTTGCTGCGGTTCACGTCCACACTCAGGTGGGTGCTCCAGCGATCCGTGGGGTTGTAGTTGAGATTGACGCCTGCAATGCGTTCCCGCGTGACCACTCCGGTGTCTTCGTATCTTAAACGCCCAACCTGAACACGAGGTGAAAGCGAGAAGGTGTCGCTGATATTGAAGGTGGCCTGGAGTTGGGTCTGGGTATCGCGGGTGTCGGGATTGAAATTGGTGACATCCTCGTATTCGATCAGGTCATGCGCTATCCCCCAGCTCCAGCGTTCGTGCAGGAAGTCTGCACCGATGCTCAAGGTATCGGTGGTGCTGTCATTCCCGCTGCCGCCGTAGCCTGCCGGCAGAACCTTGGTTTCATCCTGCTGATTGGTCAAGGTGAGTCGATAGTTCTGCTGGCCCCAGATGCCGTAGGGCTTCTCTGGGTCGTCCGACGGTAGCGGCGAGTAGTTGATCGAGGCCGATGCGATGTCCGTCTGGTCGGTGGGCAACAGACTGTTGCCATCAACGTTGGTCTCTTCCTGGGAGAGGCTGGTATCGATACGCAGCGCCGCCCAACTGAAGTTGACAAAGCCGCGGATCATATCCCGGTCTGTCGTCGGTGCCTGACCCGCCGGGGTGGTGAAAAAGGGACCGATCCTGCGATGTTCGATGTTGAAACTCAGGTCCATAGGTTGATCGTCGACGTACTTCTGTTCCCAGGGGCGGTAGGAGAAAAGCGCGGTGACGGCGTTGTCTTTTTCCGGATCGTAACCACCGTCGCCGTCGAAGTCATATTCCGAGCCGGCGTACTCGCCGCGCAGCCGGAAACGATTATTATTCCAGCCGGCGTCGGCACGGAGACTCCACGCTTTGCCACCTGTGATCGTGGGATCACCCACGACCGATGAACCGTCCGCAGGTCCCTCGCCGTCCACATAGACGGCCGACAACTCGACATAGCGTCCGTCGGCACGCACCGGGTATCCGGTCCAGACCACGCCATTGACGCGATCATCCGAATCGCCCACACCCAGGCCCTCACGGGCACCGCTGATGGGTGACGAACGCATGATGAATCCCGTCACGTTTTGCCCCTGGTCTGCCGTTGACGCCGTGGCGGATATGCCGCGGTTGTAAACACCGCTGGCGACCAGGCTGTCGGAGGGTATGGCGTGATGTCCCGCCTGGACGACCACCGGTCCCTGAGTGCTGGTGAAGAGGAAATCGCCCACCTCGCCTTTGCGCTCGGTTGCGGCTTCATCGAACATCAGCGGGATATAGGCGGTGCCGCGCCAATCTCCGTTGGCGACCCGGGCATCCAGCGCCAGCGAGCCGGTGGCGGTGTCCTTGTCGGGCAGCGAAGTGCTGTCGTCATCGGCCACCCGGCGAATAAGGCTCAGATTACCGTTTATCCCGAGCGCTGCTTCGCGAAAGGCTTTGCTCTTGCGCACCTCCACATCCCATACCGCCCGCTCGATGATGTCGCCGTCCGGTGTGTACTCCACCAGACGCAATTGGTGTGGACCAAAGCTCAATGCCTGTACCGGCTGGAATACATAGATGGGCGCGCGTTTGTTGTCGATGAATCCGGTGACGTCGATGGTATCGAGCTCGAGCGCCAGCCTTGGCAGGCTCTCTGCGGGTGCCTCGGGAGGGATATAGATTTCAAAGGGTGTGGAGGGGCCGCGGAATTGAGCACCGGACACCGGCTCCAGACGGGGCTGCCATTCACTGGCGTCGGCGCTGTTGGGTGGTGCGAGAATAAAGGCAAAGAGCGTGGCCGCAAGACCCGCCCAGGTTCTGTTTATCATGGGTTCTTCCTTCTCCCGCGTTTAGTCTTATTGGATGCCAGGTTTTTTAACGCCTAGCCTAGTCTACTACCATGCTTACCTTTCAAGCGAAGAATGCTATTACTGGAGTGAGAAAATCGTGTTTTATGATAGCGTTACTTTATAGCAGAATAAAAGATCATAATTCTGTGGAGGGCGGGGAGCGAACCCCGGGAATCGCCCGGTAGTGGGTAGTTGAAACGCTCGCCCGGCATGGGCGGAGAAGGAGAGGAGCATGTTAACGCCATTGAGCAAGTTGCTTGAGGAGAAGGGGGCTGACGTCCTTTCAGTTGCCCCGGACGCCTCTGTCGCGGATTGCGTACGCAAGATGAACACCGAGCGTATCGGGGCGCTGATTGTGATGGATGGGTCCAAGCCCGTGGGCATCTTCACGGAGCGCGATGTGATGACGCGTGTGCTCGATGCCGAGCGGGATGTGAAAACCACCAAGGTCTCCGAAGTGATGTCTCCCGATCTGGCCTGTGTAGCATCCTCAACAACCGTTGGCGAGGCGCTGCAGATCATTTCAGAGAAACGTTTTCGCCACCTGCCGGTCGTCGACGATGGTGTAGTGACCGGGATGGTATCCATTGGCGATCTCACCCACTGGCTGGTGCGTGGCCAGGAGCAGGAGATCAAGTATCTGGTGAACTACATCGCCGGCAACTATTGAGTCTCGCTCGGGGTATCCATCGATACCCCAATCTCGATTAATCGGTCATACCGGGCGGCACTCGCCTGGGACGGGTGCCGCGTTGCGTTTCGGGAGGCGACAGATTGAGCGTGGCAGATTCTCCGATTGGCAAGACGATCCTGTTGCGCCTGTTTGTTCCCTTCGCACTGGGCTATTTCCTCTCGTACCTGTTCCGGGTGGTCAATGCGGTCATCGCGCCCGACCTGACCCGGGAATTGGGCCTCAGCCCTGCCGATCTCGGCCTGCTGACCTCTGCCTATTTCCTGACCTTTGCGATGTTTCAACTACCATTGGGTGTCATGCTCGATCGCATGGGTCCGCGCCGGATCGAAGGTATTCTGTTACTGTTTGCGGGCGCCGGGGCGCTGATCTTTGCGCTTTCCGAAAGCACGCTAGGCCTGGTAATTGGACGCGGTTTGATCGGGTTTGGCGTCTCCGCGTGTCTGATGGCACCCTTCAAGGCCTTTGTCGACTGGCTGCCCGCGAATCGTTTGCCGCTGGCCAACGGGGTACAGATGGCGGCAGGCGGTTTGGGGGCGTTGAGCGCTACAGCACCAGTTCAAGTGTTGCTTCAAGTCACAGATTGGCGTGGCTTGTTTCTTTTGTTAGCGGCGTTGAGTGTGATTGTCGCGGCGGTCGTCTGGTTTGTCGTACCCGACCGCCCGGAGGAGCCCCCGAAATCGAGCCTGCGGGGGCAGATACGGGGGGTAGCCCAAGTCTTTACCAGTGCGGCATTTTGGCGTATCGCGCCATTGGCGGTGCTCGCACAGGCCAGTTTCCACTCTATCCAGAGCCTGTGGGCCGGACCCTGGTTACGTGATATCGCCGGTATGGAGCGCGGCGATGCGGCCAACGTGCTGTTTCTAATCGCAGCGGCGATGGTGGCCGGTTTTATTACATGGGGTGCGTTCACGATGCGGCTTAATCGACGGGGCATTCGCACCGCCACCGTAGCGGCCACAGGCATGAGCCTGTTTATCTGTGTTCAGATAATGTTGTTGTTCCTGCCGGTCGCGTGGACCGTGCCCCTGTGGATGCTGTTCGGCTTCATGGGGACCACTGGCATACTGAGTTATGCTGCGTTGTCGCAAGCCTTCCCAAGGGCTTTGGCGGGTCGCGTCAATACCGCGGTCAATCTGCTGGTATTCGTGGTTGCCTTCGTTGCCCAGTGGGGTATGGGAGGCGTGATCGGATTGTGGCCTGTGCGTCCGGGAGGGGGCTATGAGCCGGCCGCGTACCACGCAAGTTTCGGTATGATGATTGTTCTTCAGCTCACAATGGCGCTTTGGTATTGGTGGTCGGTGTTTCGTGAAAGGCGTGGGACGTAAGGCAGTTCGGGATTGATCATGTCACAGGCGCAAATAGATTCTTTCATTGTAGAGTGCCAGATTCCAGTGGTGGCGGGAGTGATGCGGGAACAGTTCCTGATCCGTGGACGAGTGTTCAACAGAGGTGTAGAAAAGCGTGCTGAAGTGGTGGGATTTAAAGGTTCTGCTTCGCGAGCATGAACTAGCGCCCCCGGTTGCGTACCTGTAACTCCTGCCGACCGTCCCGATGAAAAGCTGTTGGCAGTGTCAAAAAACTATTGTGCATTTCCGTGGGGGGTGGCTCTGGTTGCTCACAAGGCTGCTGAGTAGGTCGCCTCTTGGTCCGTCTCATCAAGCAGTCTTGTATTCATGTGCTTGCAAGTGCCCCGCGCGGTACCTGATATATGGTGCGGTCGAGCAGCTATCAGCATCAGCACCGATGACCGCCGGGGAATACACCGACCATCTCACGGACCTTGCCCGCGGGCACGTGGGAGCACACATTGTGAAAGAAATGGACCGAAGCAGCGCTGCCAGTCGGCGTCGGGAAATATCTTCGCGAGCGCCTCAACCAAGCTTAGGCGGGCATCGAAAACAATGAGCTACACTCCGTGTAAACCGGCCGCTTTCCACTGCTTCAGAAAGTCCAGCCAGCTGGATTTGTCCTCCTTGTGCCCCTCGCCAACGCCTAATCTACGGCTGAGCCCTTACGTGTTTAGCGCATCTCCAGGGTGTGCGCTTGCTCGGCGTTCTTGATCGAGGGCGGGGCGGCAATGATCGTGGTATCGACGGCTGTACTGAACTTCAGCAAGCAGCCACGTTTCCTCCAAAACCCTACATGCCTCGTTACCTGGAGGGCGTGAACAACATCAATATCGACGAGACCTCGTGCAAGCACTGCTATGTCTACGTAACCAATGCCACGATCTGTTGAGCAGATGGCTGCTGTGGCGCGAGGAAAATCGCACCCAGCAGGCGCAGAAAGTGTTCTTCGATTTCCTGGCGCCGGAACGCGCCGCAGAGCTTTAAGGAATCTGATGCGATATATAGTAGCCCTACTTTGACGTGTTCAAAGCCAGATTGCCCCAGGTGGAACTGGTGGTGAGCGCGCGTTGTCTGTGCCTGACGAACACTCCTTTTTACCCATTATCGGGCTTTTTTGAAGTGTCCGTGAAATCAGGGTAGAACCCGTATTTGGGATAACCCATGAATTTGATACGCGGCATGGAAGTAGGGGAAGAGCACGCTGATTTGGTGCAGCGCTTGCTGAGTGAAGAAGTGGAGAGTGAGATGAAGGGAAATTAACTGCCAGAGATCATGATGGGATTAAGCGCTTCGCCAATTCATAGTATGAAAATGCAGTTTTACTGCCCGTCATTTCGACTGGGTCAATACACTATAATCTACTCGGTCACCTGGCTGCAGGGTACCCAGAGTGACCTGTGGGGTTTGCCCATTACGACGAGAGTTTTAAAACGGCGGACATTCGGGTCACTAAAGAATAGACGCTTTGTTAGCGCCTCGAAATTGCTCATATCCTGTGCCAACACGATAAGCACGAAATCGCCCTCTCCTGTAACGTAGTAGCATTGCTGTACCAGATCCTCATCGGCTGCTTTACGGGCAAATGCAGCAATTTGATCGGAATTTTCTCGAACCAGCTCGACGATTACGATAAAGGTCATCGGTAATCCGACAGCTGCCGGATTTATCTCTATAGTATCGCGCACGATCACACTATCATCACGCATTCGCTTGATCCTGCGCTGTATAGCGGGTGCTGATAGGGCAACCTTCCCAGCCAGAGTGTCCAAAGATTGGCTTGCATCACCCTGAAGAAGATCTAGCAGTTGTCTGTCAATTCTATCGAGCTTGCACGCACGCAATTTTAAACCTCACTTGTCGTTAAACTTTTGCAATAAAATTAAACGATAACAACCAACATCACAAGAAAATAACACAGTCGATTGCTAACCTCCGTAATACGTTAAGTTTAGGTGTAAGCGGCTATGCGCGTATTACGCAACCCATTACGTCATAAGGGTTTTTCACCTCAGGCGGGTTTAGCTGAAGGGCGTTTAATTGACGACCCATCTGAGCCGCTGAACCTACTACGGCTATGCCCATGTGCTAAGCCTACCCCCTTGCTTGAGATACTTGGTCTTGCTGGTGCACTTGGGGTTGGCATGATTTATCTCAAGGATGAAAGAGAGCGGATGGGCCTGGGCAACTTTAAAGCATTGGGGGCCGCTTACGTCATCGCGCGGCAAGCATTCTCTCAAGTAGATGATCCAGATTCACCAATAGACCACGATCAGATTAAAGAGATTCTGAGAGGAACGGTATTTGCCTGCGCTAGCGCAGGAAACCACGGGCTGTCGGTGGCAGCAGGAGCCCGTGTTTTCGGTGCTAAAGCGGTCGTCTATCTTAGTCACACAGTACCGGAGGATTTCGCTGAACGCTTGCGTTGTATGGGTGCGGAAGTGGTTCGTGCTGGGAACGACTATGAAGCCAGTATGGCTGTCGCTGTTGCTGATGCCGAACGACATAAATGGATTCTACTCTCCGATTCCTCATGGCCTGGCAATGTGGAATTACCCACGCGAGTTATGGAGGGGTATCTCGTTATGGGAGCAGAGATTGTCGATCAGATATCGCTTCCCCCCCAGTATATTTTTTTGCAGGCGGGGGTAGGTGGTATGGCGGCAGCAATGACCATTCTATTCCGAAAACGATGGGGCAATGAACCGGTCATTGTCATTGTCGAGCCAGAAGCTGCACCAGCACTTATCGACAGTATCTGCAGTGGAGCACCGGTTAAGGCACGGGGGCCTCACTCTACGATGGGGCGTCTGGATTGCAAGGAACCCTCACACTTGGCCCTTGCTGAATTAGCTCGGCATGCGGATTTCTTCGTCACGGTAACAGATGAGGAGTGTGAGGCGACTGTACGGTTACTTGAAAATCATAATGTTACAACGACGCCATCCGCCGCTGCGGGTGTGGCTGCTTTACATCATTCCGGTAACTGTAGGGATGCCTTAGGTTTGACCGCACAGGCTCGGGTGCTAGCGATCATTACCGAGAAGCGGGAGGGTCGGCATAAGGACAAGTAAATTCGCTGATTATTCACTGGGTTTGAATATTAATATAAGGAGAATACTGTGTCGCGATTACAGAGTGTCGTAGATAAATTGATTGAGACCGATGTCCTTATAATCGGTAGTGAAGGAGCCGGCGCCACAGCAGCCTTGGAAGCTATTAAATATGGTGTAAAAGTTACGGTGGTCACTAAGGGAACTAATATCGGAAAGAGTGGGGCAACGGTTACCGGTGATGCCGATTTAGATGTCGATAGCAATAGTTTGTTCTATCGTTTCGGGCTCAAGGACGCGGACCCTGCTGATAGTAAGGATAAGTTTTTCGAGGACATGATCAAGGGGGGCAAGTTTCTAAACAATCAGAAGCTAGCAGAGATTCACGTGGATGAAGCGCCAGATCGTTTACAGGATTTATTGAATTGGGGAGTAAAAATTGACAGCTTGACGCAGGCATCCGGTCACTCGTATCCCCGAGGTACGATAATTCCAGGCACAAAACTGATGCCAAGGCTGCGTAAAGCTGTTTTAGCTACGGATGTACAGTTAATACCGAATTGTGTAGTTACCGATCTACTAACGAGCGGTAAGCATGTAATAGGTGCGGTCGGTATAAATGCCGCAACAGGTGAATTCATCGCGTTCAAGGCGGGTGCGGTAATTGTATGTACCGGTGGGGCTATGCGGATGTATCCATATACCACTGCTCCGGAAGAACTAACAGGCGATGGAGGGGCAATGGCTTATCGGGTTGGTGCGGAGATGGTTGAAATGGAATTTCCGATGTTTTTACCTGGGTCATTTCCATGGCCGCCAGCACTAAAGGGAGTGGATGTACCTTTTATTCTTTCGACTGCAGGTAGTGTTGGTGGACACTTGCTGAATAAAAAGGGTGATCGGTTTTTGCGTCACTGGGATCCTGAGAGGATGGAATGGACGACACGCGATATCGCTTCTGTCGCTATCATGGCTGAAATATTGGCAGGTAGGGGTAGTGAGCACGGCGGTGTGTATGTGTCCCTCAAACATCTCCCAGATAATCTGATCGACAATCTTGAAACCTGGCTGCCCCCAGAATACTACCCATACTATGGTGGTTTTAACATGAAGGACTATTTGCCCGATTTAAAGAAAGATGCGATTGAATCGGTACCCGCAAGTCATTTCTTTAATGGGGGAATACGAATAGACGGAGAATGTGCTACTAGTCTTCCCGGTTTATTTGCCTCCGGAGAGGCCACAGGTGGCGTTCATGGAGCCAACCGTCTATCCGGCAATGCTTTTACAGAGATGATCGTATTTGGACATCGTTCGGGTCGGTTTGCTGCCAACTATGCCAAGCAAGTGGGTGAAATGTCGATCGATGTTGAAGAAGTGGAAAAGAGACGCCAAGAGCTATTTGCGCCCCTAGAACGTGAGAGCGGTTTACTACAAGTCGACATTCGAAAACATATGCAGCAATTGGTTTGGGAAAAAGCTGGCGTAATTCGGGATGGAAACAGTTTACAGGAGGCGCTGAAAGAAATTATTCGAATCCGTCAGGAAGATCTACCTCAGATCCACACGATTAACAAGGACAGAATATATAATCGAGAATGGATTCAATCGTATGAATTAGGAAGCATGCTGACAATCATGGAGATGGTTTGCAGAACTAGTCTAAAAAGAGAGGAAAGCAGAGGGTCTTTATATCGTCGAGACTACCCTCAGACTGACAATATTAATTGGGCCAAGAATCAAGTGGTGAAGAAATCAGATGAGGAGATGCAAATACATAGTGAGCCATTAGTAGTGACAAAATTGGAACCCCCAAAGAAGATTATGAAATATGGACGAACCGATTGAAGAGGAGCGCTATAGTTATGAAAAAGGAATTGAAAAAAGTCACGGTTAAGGTACTTCGTTCAGGATCTGGCGGTGGCAAGGAGTCGCATTTTGATAGTTATGAGGTTCCCCTGGACGGAAAATCTACTATTTTGAACGCTTTGTACTATATCGCGGATAATATTGATCCTACTCTGGGGTACTACGGTTCATGCCGAATCGGAAAATGTGGGGCGGCGTGTTCGATAATGGTCAACGGTAAAAATCTACGATCATGCGCTACGTTATTAGAGGGAGACGTAGAGCTTAAGCCCCTTTCTGCATTTGAAGTTATAAAAGATCTTGTAGTCGATGATTTCCGCAAAAAAACTAGTAGTTGATCTGTTGCGAGGCAGTGTTCGTAGGCGGAGCTAGGCTTTTTATGAGAGAAGAGATAACCAGTTCCATAAGGGCGCGAGCGCAAGATCTCCAGCAGGAACTGGTAAATATGCGAAGGAAACTGCATAGCCACCCGGAGTTAGGGTTTGAAGAAACGCAAACGGCAAAATTAATATGTAAAAAATTAGATCAACTTGGTGTGAAGTACCAGTCAGGAGTAGCGGGTACCGGAATAGTAGGAGTAATAGAAGGCTGCGATTCGGGCCCAACGGTGGGTTTGCGCGCAGATATGGATGCGTTACCGATCAGCGAAGAAAGTCGAAAGCCTTACATATCAAAAATCTCGGGGGTGATGCACGCTTGTGGGCACGACGCGCACGTCGCATGTTTGCTGGGCGCGATAGAGGTGCTTGTGGAATTGAGAAAAAGTATTCGGGGGTGTATCAAATTTATCTTTCAACCAGCAGAGGAGATTGATCTTGGTGCCAAAGCAATCATTGCAGCTGGAGGATTGAAGTATCCGAAACCGGATGCGTTCTTTGCACTTCACTGTAATCCCGATATTCCTGTCGGCTACGTGGGACTGAGGTCGGGCATAGTAATGGCGTCTATCGATAATATACGCATAGAGGTAACGGGTCTCGGCGGACATGGCGCGATGCCGCAAAAATGCGTCGATTCCATTGTGGCGGCCTCCGCACTGGTAATGAACTTACAGACAGTGACGAGCAGAGCCATTGACCCGTTGAAGCCAGTGGTGATGACTGTCGGTACGTTCAGGGCTGGAACTGCAAGCAATATAATTGCAGAAAAAGCAGAATTGACAGGGTCGATACGATGTCTTGATTCTGAGGTCCAGCAGCTACTGCCAAACATAATACAAAATATTTGTGACAAAACAGCACTAACTTTTGGAGCTGATGTTGAATTGGACTACGAAAATCGGGTGCCTGTGCTTGTTAATTCAAAAAGTATGACAGATATCGTTAGACGATCAACCTTGGCGGTGCTGGGTGAGGATAAAGTATTAGATATTGCTGCATCAATGGGCGGGGATGATTTCGCATTCATTTTGAAAGAAGTACCTGGAACCTATTTTCACCTGGGAGTGGGCTCTTCAGAAAAAACGCGCATGGCGCTGCATAACAGTCAATTCGATATTGATGAAAGTTGCTTGTCCATCGGTGCAGCTGTTTTAGCCAGCTCCGCCATGCTTGCGTTGGAAGAGCTGCAACAGCAAGGGTGATCGAGTCGAAAAGGTGTCTGCAGCCTAAATTATCTGCATGAGAAGGGATGGGTCAGATGTCTAAACAAGCATGGTTTCCCATGGATGAATACGAACAGAGAGTTAATAAGGCAAGGAAATTAATGGCTCGGGAGGGAGTCGACTTACTTTTTATTACGGGTGACCGTAACTACAACTACTTTAGCGGTCACCGACCGGTAATGACTTTGGAAGGTACTGTAGCAAGACCGAACTATTTTTTGCTTTCACGGGAAGGAACGGCCCACCTGATGGTCCACAAGTTTGTGGTCGGAGATGCATCTTCGACGACATGGATAGAGAATATCAGCACATACACTGATATACGGGAAGCCCCTATCCAGGATCTGGTAAAAATAGTTCGAAGTATGAAATCTAAGGGTAAAAGAATTGGTGTTGAGTTGGGTCAAGAGCAGAGAATCGGGATGCCTCTAAGTGAATTCACAAGACTCACGGAGGAGTTGGCAGACTACGAGTTTATCGATGTGGCGCCGTTGCTATGGGAGTTACGGATAATAAAGTCTAGACGAGAAATAGAGTGTATTCGGCAGGCCATGGATATTACTGCAAGGGGGTACATAGAGGGGTTTGAGAAAGTATCGAAAGGGATGACAGAAAAAGAGGTAGCCCGTGAGTTGACAAAGGTAATGATCGAACGAGGCGCCGAATATTTTTGGATCATGATTACCTCCGGGCCTGCCAATTACACACGCATAAGCGGTAAACCGACGGATAGGCAGATTCAGGACGGGGATATGGTTTGGGTGGATATGGGTGCAATGGTAAACGACTATTGGGCGGATTATTCCAGAGCAGGTGTTGTCGGTGGACCCACCACCAACCAAGTGAAATACCAGAAGATTATTATTGATACAACAGCAAAAGGTATAGCTGCCGTAAGATCAGGAGTTAAAGGGTCCCATATCGTAGATGTTTGCGAAGAAGCACTGAGAAGTAACGGTGTGGAGATTACGTTTTCTGCAGGACGGATTGGCCATGGTATAGGAATGCTGTTTACAGAGCCCCCGAGTTTGGCTCGTTGGGATCCTGTGGTTTTACAAGAAAACATGGTTGTCAGTGTCGAGCCAGGGTTAGTGAGAGAGGACGGTATTTACCATGTAGAAGAGAATATATTGGTTACTGAAAAAGGGTCAGAAATTCTCTCCTGCGCCCCTAGAGAATTATGGGTATTGGGTTGAGCGAGCCGTCAGATAGTGACTAAGATCATGAAAATATTTGGATTAGATAAAATAGACAAAATAGTATCAATGATCGAGGAATTCGTAGTAAGTGCATGCATGATAATGATGGCCGCTGCTCTCCTGGTTACGCTCGTATTTCGTCTATTGAACATTACAATAGTGGGCGGCGAGGAGGTAGCAGAGTTTGCGATAATATGGATGACATTCTTAGGTTTAGCGCTTTGTGCACGCAGAGGAATTAACATTTCAATGTCTTTTTTTCTGGACAAGATGCCTGCTAATACAAAAAATATAATGACTATACTGATATGTCTGATTACAGGAATATGTTGTCTGTATTTAGCGGTGTTGGGAATCCAGTTGACCTCCGCAGTATTTACCAGAGGGCAGATTACTCCCGCTCTTAGAATACCTATAGGGTATTTTTATATGGCCGCACCAATAGGATTTACTTTGTCCGGGATCTATTACTTGGCAAACGTAGCTAAAGGCATGAAAACAAAGAAAATGATGGTGAATATGAGATCTGGTGAAAACGAGTAAGACACCATAAATATTTTCTGATCCTGAAGATAGTAGTGATAGCGCGAATTGGTGAGATGCGCAATCGATTGCGTCATATGTGAAGAGCTGCAATGAAGGTGGCGCGCTGGGGTGAAACGTCCGAAAGCTACAAATAGTAGACTACTGTGTGAAATACAGCACTTCTCAATTCAAAGCAACGCACAATGTGTCCTGGAAGGTTTGCATTATATAAAAACTCATTGGATCAAAAGCACGGTGATAAAATAAATAAAAACTGGATGGTACGCAAGAATCTTATGTTCAGAAAGAATATTACAGAATCGACTAAATATTGTAGAAACAGTATTAGAAGCATATCAGCAGATATCTATAACGGAGTCACGCCTGCATGACACTATTTTTGGTAGTAGCTCTAGTCTTGTTGCTGGTATTGGGCTTCCCAATGTTTATTGTGATGCTGTTACCGAGTCTAATGGCGTTACCAATTTACTATGGGCATATTCCTGACTTTACTTTAGTTCAACGGGCAATTTCGGGGGTTGTTCCGTTTCCGCTAGTAGCTATTCCGCTTTTCATATTTGCTGCAGACATTTCTATGAAAGGACAAATGTCTAAACGTCTTATTAACTTAGCAGAAAAACTAGTAGGACATAAAACGGGCGGTTTTGCACAAACGACAGTGCTGTCGTCAATAATATTTGGTGCGGTATCAGGATCCACACAGGCAACAGTAGCGGCGATCGGTTCGAATATTTACCCCACGATGCTGGAAAGAGGATATAAACGATCCTTCACAATGGCTTTAGTCATCAATTCAAGTAATGTTGCACAGCTTATACCGCCAAGCATATTTATGATCGTATATGGCGTAATAACCGGGACCTCGATTGCAGCACTTTTCATCGCGGGTCTTATTCCAGGTATTACACTCGGTTTGGGCTATATGATGTACTCTTGGTGGTGGGCAAAAAAATATAAAATACCCCGTACCGAGAGAGCCACTGTAAAGGAAATAGGAAAAGCGGCTAAAGAAGCTTTGGGCCCATTAGGGTTTATACTAATAATAATCGGTGGTATTTACGGAGGCATCTTTACTCCTACCGAAGCAGCAGCCGCAGCTGTCGCATATAGTATGTTTCTTGAACTGATAATTTACAGAGCGCTTAGAATTAGAGATATAGGACGAATAGCACTAGGATCCAGTGTAACCATGGCAATGCTACTTATACTGGTTGGAGGATCCGAAGCGTTTATATGGCTCCTAACGGTGGCACGGGTGCCGCATGAGGTTACAACCTTACTTCATAACATAAACCCATCACCGATATTATTTCTTCTGATAATTAATGTAGTATTTTTTCTGGTTCTGATGGTTTTTAATCCAATATCAGCAATGATCGTATTGACGCCCTTGCTTATGCCTATGGCGCAACACCTCGGAATAGACCCTGTTCACCTCGGCATACTGATTACGCTTAATGCTGCTATCGGATCAGCAACTCCGCCATTTGGTGTGGACATATTTACAGCTTGTGCGATATTTCGCCAACCGTATCACGTGGTAATATCAGGCGTTACACCCTTCATCGCAATTGGAGTAGGTGTGTTGGTTTTCTTGACATTCACAGAAGACCTAGTGCTTTTCTTACCGCGCCTACTTGCAAGTTATTAACCCGAATCGCCCCGGGTATCGTGGAGGGTCGTTGGTTTAAGTCAGGCTGCCATCTTGGCCAGATTATTGAGTTGCCGGTAGTAGTTTGCCTCAGCTTTAGTAGGTAGAGATATATTCCAAGGGCTCCATCAGCCTCTGGTGGTTGAACCATAATACCCATTGACCGTATCCCCGTAATCCGAGCCATGCAAGATGTGGGGTTTCCATGTATTTTGACTCCAAGGAGGTCCAGTATGAAACGCAAGCGCTGCTCGGAAGAAAAGATCATTTTGATCCTCAAAGAGCACTAGGCCGGGGCATCAGTGCCTGATCTGGCCCGCCGGCACAGCGTGGTCGAGAGAAATGGACCCCTAAAATTGGACAGCGCGATAAGTGCGTCCTCAGTTCAAGCCGCCAGCCTGGCAGCGGTTTCGTAGTACACGCTGTCCGGCGTACGCCGGTCAAGCGATTGATGCCGCCTTTCCGAATTATAGAAAGCGAAGTACCGCCC
>QQUJ01000001.1 GCA_008501635.1 Pseudomonadota bacterium | reverse complement strand
TTACATACGGCTTCACAAACTGAGGGGCCATCAGTTTCACGGTGTGCCCCAACGCCGCCAACCGACGTGCCCAGTAATGCGCGCTACCGCAGGCTTCCATCCCGATCAGGCAGGGCGTTACGTTGGCAAAATAGGCCAATACCTGTCCCCGCTTCAATCGTTTTCGAATAACCGCCCGACCTCGCTCATCCACACCATGAACCTGCAACAACGTCTTTGCCACATCAATCCCTGCTGTCGTAATCTTCATCTCGGTCGCCCCTTTCTGTTAAGTGGTTTGCTTCACGCTCCCACTGTGGCACTCAGATGCCGGGTAAGGAAGGGGCGACCATTCCATTAAAATCCCCCGCGAGCTGTGCCGGTCGCTCGTGGCTCCAGCGCCAGGCGCGGCGAGCGTGGTTGGGTCATTCCCAATGAGCGAGCCGCAACACCGCGCTGGAGCCACGAGCGCCCGGCCCTGCGGGTTGGCCCCAGAGGTGCGCTGGCAGTGTTCTCGACTTGCCAATAGCGCTGCTATTGGCTGCGCCTTCGGGCCTACCCAGCACACCTCTGGGGCTCAACACAGCACACGCGGGATTTTGAGATAGGTTCTAGCACTTTCGGTGATTTTTCCACACTATCATGGCCAAACACACAGCGCTTCGATCCGGGCTGCTAGATTGACTTAGCACGTCAGCCTTTGTATGGTTGGTCGCGCAGGCATCCATGGGATGCCTTTTTCATTTCCGCGGGAATCTGTCGGCAATTCCGCTCTCCGCAGTTTATTTTCACACTGCTCTGATTGCCGATTTCCTCGATACAAAGCATGGAGAATCACATGAAACGTCTAATTGCTGCCGTCATCTTTATGGCGTCGCTGAATTCTACCGGCTATGCCGCCGACGGGTGCGGCAAAGTCGCTATCGCCGATATGAACTGGAGTTCCGCCACACTGATCGCTCATGTCGATCGGTTCATTTTGCAACACGGCTATGGCTGCGATGCAGAGATCGTTCCCGGCGATACCATGCCCACCGGCACGTCGATGATCGAAAAGGGTGAACCCGATATCGCGCCCGAGCTTTGGTCCAACTCCTTCAAGGAGGCGCTGCAGAAGGGTGTAGCCGAGAAACGGCTGCGCATTGCTGGCAAATCGCTCGCCGACGGTGGCGAGGAAGGATTCTGGGTGCCGCAGTATCTGGTCGACAAGGATCCGAGTCTTGCGACTATCGCTGGCATCAAAGCCAATGCCAAGCTCTTCAAACACCCCGAAGACCCCAGTCGCTCCGGATTTATGGGGTGCCCCGCCGGTTGGAACTGCCAGATTACCAGCGGCAACCTCTTCAAGGCGTTGAAACTCGGCGAGAGCGGATTTGATTTGATCGATCCCGGCTCCGGAGCGGGTCTAGCGGGTGCCATCGCCAAGGCATACGAGCGTAAAGAGCCGTGGTTTGGTTACTACTGGGCACCCACCTCGGTGTTGGGCAAATACAAAATGGTGAAAGTGGATTTCGGCTCAGGGGTAAAGCTGGATCACTATGTTAACTGTATCTCCAAGGCTGATTGCGCCAACCCGCAGGTAACCATGTACCCTCCCTCGCCGGTGCACACTGTCACCACCGAGGATTTCGCCGCAAGGGCGCCTGAGGCTTACGCCTACCTGAGCAAACGCGCGTTCAAGAATACCCAGATGAACGAGTTGCTGGCCTGGATCGAAGACAACCAGGCTGACGGTGATGTGGCCATGGAGCATTTCCTGAAAAGCAGCGAAGCCACCTGGCGCGCCTGGGTATCCGCTGATGTCGCCGCAAAGATCAAGCGCGCCCTGGCCAATCTATAATTGATCTTACATCCCTTGGGGGTGGCACACCCCCAAGGAGATTCCCTCGCCTGTCCAAACTGCCAAAAGGCACATCGCCATGGCCAAAAGTTCCTGGTTTATAGAGTTTCCGCAAATGGATCGTGAAGATCTGCTGGCGATCCGCAAGGCGCTGGATGCGGCCTACCGTGAGTTTTCCCGCACCTACGGCGATCTCATCGAATCCTTTTTCGATCCATTGCTGACCTTTCTGGTCTGGTTCGAAAAACTGCTATTGCAATCGCCCTGGTGGCTGGTCATCGTTGCTGTCACTGCGCTGGCCTATGGAGCGAGTCGTTCCCTGAAACTCTGCCTGGGAGTCGTGCTGGCCTTCTGTGCCATCGGCTACTTCGGCATGTGGGACGACACCATGCGCACCATGAGCATCATCACCGTCTGTACGCTGTTATCGATCGCACTCGGCATCCCCATCGGCATCCTCATGGCGCGTTCCGATCACGCGCGGTCGATCGTTACCCCGCTACTCGACATCATGCAGACCATGCCTGCGTTCGTTTATCTGATACCTGTCGTCATGCTGCTGGGTATCGGTAAAGTGCCGGGCGTTATCGCCGTCGTGATCTATGCTATTCCGCCCGTGATCAGACTCACCAATCTTGGCATCCGGCTGGTCGACAAGGAGGTATTGGAGGCGGCCACCGCCTTCGGGGCCAGCTCTTCGCAACGCCTATGGGGTGTACAAATGCCGCTGGCAATGCCCACCATCATGGCGGGCATCAATCAAACGATCATGATGGCGCTGGCGATGGTGGTGATCGCATCGATGATCGGCGTCACGGGGCTCGGCCAGCCGGTGCTGAAATCGATCACCAACCAATATTTCACTTTGGGGCTCTTCAACGGATTGGCCATTGTTGCCCTGGCGATCATTTTCGATCGCGTCTCACAGGCCTATGCAAAACGCAGCCAGCGACATCTTGGGGGCATGCATGATGGATGAGCCGTTCATTCGCATCGAGGGTCTGTACAAGGTTTTCGGCCCCGATCCCACATCGGTAATACCGCAGATCAGGGAAGGTCGCAGTAAAGACGAGATACTGGCGGACAGCGGGCACGCAGTCGGGCTCAAAGAGATCGACCTGTGCATCGAAAAGGGCAAGATCTTCGTCATCATGGGACTCTCCGGATCAGGGAAATCGACGCTGATTCGTCACTTCAACCGTCTCATCGATCCCACTGCGGGCCGTATTATCATCGATGGCGTGGATGTGATGGGACTGTCGATCAAGGAACTGGAGAAATTCCGCCGTAACAAGGTGTCGATGGTGTTCCAACGCTTCGGGTTGATGCCGCATCGAACGGTCATCGAAAACGTCGCATACGGGTTAAAGGTTCAAGGTATCGCCAAGGAGGCGCGGCGCAAAAAGGCACAGCAGTGGCTGGAGGCAGTCGGTCTGTCAGGCTACGAAAATCAGTATCCCGCCCAGCTTTCCGGTGGCCAGCAACAACGCGTCGGGCTGGCGCGAGCGCTCTGCACCGACGCCGATATTCTACTCATGGATGAGGCCTTTTCAGCGCTCGACCCATTGATCCGCAGCGAAATGCAGGATCAGTTGATCGAGCTTCAGGCCAAGCTGCAAAAAACCATTATTTTTATCACCCACGACCTGGATGAAGCGCTGCGCCTCGGCGATCGCATCGCCATTTTAAAAGATGGCGAACTGGTGCAGGAAGGTGCTCCGGAAGAGATCCTCCTGAACCCGGCGGACGATTATGTTGAGGCCTTTGTGCGTGATGTCAATCGCGCCCGCGCACTCACGGTTGCCACGGTGATGAAGCCACCCGCCTGCCGCATCACCGCAGAAAACATCGGCGAAGCGCTGGAGCAGATGCGCAATCAGCATCGGGATTTTGGCTACTACATTGCGGAAGACGGCTATAGGGGCGTAGTTTCGCAACAGGCATTGGAAGCTGCCGCAATCAGCGACACCCATACTACGATCGGCGATCACATCCTGATCGATATCCCGGCCATATCTCCCGATGCACTCCTGGAAGAGGTATTGCCCGGCACTCTGGATACCGAGTATCCACTGCCGGTCGTCGACGACAAAGGCGATCTGCGCGGTGAATTGTCTCGTGCTGCGTTGGCAGACGCATTAGGGGATGCCAGTAGCACCGAAGCTGTTCGCAAGGCTTAGTTGGACAGGTCCGGGCCGCTCCCCATACGGTCGTACAGTTTCACCACCCGCGCAGTGATGATCATCGTCAGCAACACCGCCGCGGCAAATGCATACAGTCCGTAGTGAGTTTCGATACTCGCGATCATGCCCAGCTTGACCGCAACCACCAGCACCGCAACGACAAACACATCCAGCATCGACCAGCGACCCAGATCGTGCATCCATTTCAAATAGCGCCGTGGGTGCTGGCCGCTGCCGACGGTGCGACGTGTCAGGTTCAACAGCAGCAGCAACTTGAGCAGCGGCAATATCACACTGAAAAGCGCGATCACAACGAAGAGGAACAGTTTCCCTTCCCGCATCAGCTGCCAGATACCGGTCAGCACCGAAAAGGTGTTGCTCACAACCACAAATTTGTGCAGCGTAATGATGGGTGCGGCCAATCCCACCAACAGAAAAGCGGCGGCGACAACCACCAACACCTGCAACCAGCGCAACTCACTCGCAATTCGTGAATGCATTCGGTGGGCGACGGTTTCTGGCTTCACTTGGCTGCGCCACAAATAGAAGACTCCGATCGGGAACTGTTCACCGGAGCGTAGGGTATCACTCTCCAGCGACTGCGCGCTCAATACTGCGAATGATCTTCACCCCGTTGCCAGGGCAGATCAGATACGGATCTCGGATGTGGCTGGTCGTACCAGCTCTGGGTAGCGGAACGGATCACCCAGTTAACGTGTGGCGACGCCCCACAGTGTATCGCCCTTGGTCACCGTATGAACGACCATGACCCGTCGGCGCGATTTGAGATCTGCAGGTTTCACGTCAGTCACCTGCAGTAGCGCCGTGACATGCGACGTTGACGGCAAGCAACCAGGCAAACTTGATCGAGCCATCACCTTTGTGTGGGCGGGCCCGCTGCGGATTAAGCGGCAAACTTCCGTCGGTATTCCGCGGGAGAGACACCGGTGGCGTGCTTGAAGAGCCGCCGAAACGAGCTGACATCCTCATAACCCACGCGTTGGGTTATGCGGTCAACCGAATCGCGTGACGATTCGAGCAGTTCACGCGCACGCTCCAAACGCAGTGCCTGCAGGTACTGAACCGGTGTCAGCCCCAATACATTGCGGAACCGACGCAACAAGGTGCGTTCAGAGACTCCTGCCTCACTCGCCAATGCACCAATACGCAGTGCCTTACGGAAATCACGCTCGAGAATCTGTTGGGCGCGTGCCAGTACCATATCCCCGTGATTGGTATCGGGTAGAAAGCGCTGATAGGCGGATTGCCGGCGACCCCGATGGTCAATCAAAAAGTGGCTACCCACCTGCCGGGCGACGCGCTCTCCCGCGTAACGCCTGATGAGATGCAGTGTCAGATCCAGATAGGCCGTTACACCCCCCGCGGTAATCCGGTTTCCCTCGTCGACGATCATCTCTTCCACCCTGAGGTGCGTGTTGGGGTAGCGATGGCGGAAAACCGATGCCAGCGCCCAATGCGTGGTAGCCACATGGCCATCCAACAATCCCGCCTCGGCCAGCAGAAAGGCACCGGCACATACCGAGCACAGCGTTGCGCCATGTTCCGCCTGCACCGTCAGCCATGCCACGGTTTGGGAGTCTGCCTCGATACGGGCAGAATCCATCAGCGAGGGCGGGATGATGACCACATCCGCCACATCAGCATCCACGACCATGGGAATCGCATTGACCATGGCCGGGCCCTCGGCACCGAGCGTGGTCACGACGTAGGGGTCGAAACCTCTGAACGCCGCGCCTTGCAGATAGCGGTTAGCGACCTCCAGCATCTCTTGTATGCCAAAGACAGCGGAGGTCATGACCCTGGGATAATGGAGAATCGCAATCTTCACGGTATTATCGATGGCCGATTTCGCAACTATTTTGTCGAATCAGACACTGCACGCGCAAGTCACAGTCCGGTAGTCTCTGCAGCATACCCACCCTGGAGGCCAGAAATATGAACCAACCCGCATTGCTGATCATTGACATTCAGAACGACTATTTCCCGGGCGGGGCGATGGCGCTGACGGCACCGGAAGCGGCTGCCAGGCAGGCGGCAGAGCTTCTCGACTACTTCCGCGAACATCAATGGCCGCGGTTTCTGATCCAACACGAGAGCGTCCGTCCAGGCGCAACCTTTCTGGTTCCGGGAACGCCTGGTCAGGCCCTCCATTCGCTGATCGCCCCCGGGGCCGGCGACCCGGTAATAACCAAGCGGTACCCCAACGCCTTTCAGGCCACGACACTGCACGATGACCTCCAGAGTGCCGGCTGCCGGCAGTTGGTGATCTGCGGAATGATGACCCACATGTGTATCGACACCACGGTACGGGCTGCATTTTCCCTGGGCTATCAGGTGCAACTGATAGCCGACGCCACAGCCACCCGCGCTCTGCGCTATGGCGACCACGAGGTACCTGCCGAGGCGGTCCAAAACGCTTTCCTCGCCGCTATGCAAGGCGTATTTGCGGAGGTATTGAACGCTGACGCCTGGCTAACGAAAGAGAAAGAGAGATAGCCACAGCACCCGGGGCGTAAAAGACATGGCAGAGGGGCGGGGGATTGGCTAAAGTTGCTGCCGAATTCAACCGTCAGGGACATCCACCATGATCCACAAAATCGCACGCTACCGCATACGCGAGGAGAACACCCAACGTATCGAAGCGGCTATTACCACTTTCTTGACAGCGGTCCACGAGAACGAACCCGAGACCCGCTACCAGGCCTATCGTCTCGAGGAAGGCCCGGAGTATGTGCACCTGATGGAGTTTCCGGATCAGGAAGCGGAAGGAGTGCATCAGGCAGCGGACTACACCAAGGCCTTCGTGGAAGTGCTCTACGACGCCTGTGTGGAACACCCGCGATTCGCCGATCTCAACGCCATCGGTGCCCCAGCGCCATCGTCAGCCTGAGCTCGACACGACCTGACGGCTGCAATCCGGAAATACACCGAATCTGCGCGTCCGGCGGCGCGGCAAACCGCTCGAACTGCGCAAAGCCCTCGCGGCGCCTGCCGCGGCAAGCGACGAGCGCCTTCTCTAGGGCCTGTTAACAGGCCCAAGCCCCACCCATGCGGCGCACACAAATAAGCGCTTGCAAGGCTTGATATGAGGTTGGTTGTACGTCGCCCCATTCCCATCAACAGGAAGGCGACCCATGCAGCTCCGGTGGTCCGTTGGAGATAGCTTAATTATCCCGGCGTCCTGGTTGCATCTACCGCGATATCCTAGGATCGATGGTTAGTTGATACAGATCAATTCTCTCAAATCCACTTAGACTTCAAGATGGCGCCGATACGCGACGTTCGGAGAATCTGCCGATGAGTGACGCACTGGATTATCTGTTGGCGGCCCGCCCCGAGGCGATGGGCCCCTATTTCAAGTTCCTCAAGGAGTCGAGCAAACATCTCGACACCCGTACCCGGGATCTGATCTCGGTGATTTCCAAGGTTCATGTTCAGACGGAAAAAGGTTTCCGTCAGTACCTCGCACGGGCACTACGCAATGGTGCCTCCCCCGACGAGGTGATCGATGCCCTGCTCATGGCCTTTCCCATCCTGGGGCTTGCCAAGATCACCTGGGCCGTCAATATCCTGCTCGACATGGACATCCCGGAGTTCAGGCCCGAGAGCCTGGCGGCCGCCGAAGGGTGGCACCCGGTCGCGCCTGTGACGGCGTTGAGTGATGGCGAGACGCAGCGTTTCGATTGCGACGGGCGCCACCTTTTTGTGCGGCGCGATGGAGAAACCATTCGCGTGTACGACAGCCGGTGCCCGCACCAGGTGACCGATATCCCTCATCTGGCACTTGAGGGCACCACCCTCACCTGCCCCAAGCACCATTGGCAATTCGATATCACCACAGGCGAATGCATCGCCAAGGGCTCGCACCCTTTAAAGCAGTTTGAGAGCAAGGTGGAAAACGGCCAACTGCTGGCATGGTGGTGACCGGTGCGTTCTCTCCGGAGTCTGGTCCCCGCCGGTAAGGCGCGCCGGCGAAGCGCGGGTTTGTAACCAGCCCTCTTCCTGTTAAGCTCCTGAAAAGGCAAGTTGGATCCGGGAAGCAACACAACGTGGCAGCACCTGCAAAAACCACATCGGAAATGGCTATCGATGAGCTCGGTGCCTTGCTCGGATCGCGCCTGAACACCACTGCCGCGGTTCGCCAGCATCACGGTCAGGACGAATCCAGTTTCCCGGCGGTACCCCCTGATGCAGTGGCGCTGCCCCATACCACGGAAGAGGTGGCAGAGATCGCCAGGATCTGCTCGCGGCATCGGATCCCGATCATCCCCTACGGCACAGGCACGTCGGTCGAAGGTCATATCCATGCGCTGCACGGTGGCATCTGCGTTGATCTTGGCGAAATGCAGGAGATCCTGCGTGTCAGCGCTGAGGATATGGACTGCACTGTACAGGCGGGTGTCACCCGCAACCAACTCAACACCTACCTGCGTGATACCGGGCTTTTCTTTCCCGTCGATCCGGGCGCCGACGCGTCGCTGGGCGGCATGGCCTCGACACGTGCTTCCGGCACCAACGCGGTGCGCTACGGCACGATGCGCGAAAACGTACTCGCACTGACCGTTGTTCTGGCCGATGGTCGCATCATTCATACCGGCACACGGGCACGTAAATCCTCTGCCGGCTACGATCTCACCCATCTCATTGTCGGCTCGGAAGGCACTCTGGGAATCGTCACCGAGGTTACGCTGCGCCTGCATCCGGTGCAGGAGGCGATACTCGCAGCAGTCTGTTCGTTTCCCACCGTTCACGATGCGGTCACCACCGTTATCGAGACCATACAGGCCGGCGTACCGATCGCACGCATGGAGCTCCTCGATGCACTGCAGATCAGAGCGGTCAATCTCTATTCAAAAACCGACTACCCCGAGGAGCCCCATCTGTTTCTTGAGTTTCATGGCACCCACCAAGGCGTCAAAGAACAGGTGGTCACGGTGCAGCAGTTCGCCCATGGCAATAACGGCAACGATTTCCAGTGGTCGGTACAGGCCGAAGAACGCAACCGTCTGTGGCATGCACGCCACAACGCCTATCTCGCCGCGCTGCAGCTCAAACCGGGGAGCCGTGCCGTCGCGAGCGATGTCTGCGTACCCATTTCACGCCTTGCGGACTGCATCGATGCGACCCAGCGCGATATCGAGGCATCATATCTTCCTATCCCAATCGTCGGACATGTGGGCGACGGCAATTTCCACCTCATCATCCTGATCGATCCGGAAAGCGAACAGGATCGAACCGAAGCGGCGCGTATCAATCACCGCCTGGTGAAACGGGCCCTGTCGATGGGTGGCACCTGCACCGGCGAGCACGGGATTGGTCGCGGCAAACGGGAGTACCTGCTGGAAGAGCATGGCCCCGGTGTCGCGGTGATGCGCGACCTCAAGCATGCGTTGGATCCGCACAATTTGATGAACCCCGGCAAGATCTTCCTTGGCGACAGTACCTGAAACCCGCCTTCTCCCTGTCGAACTACGGTAATCTCAAGGCAATTCTGAATCCAGGATTGCGCTTCGCTTATCGTTACGATAACGATTTTGAATTTTCGCTGTTACCCCACCCCGCTTAGACTCCAGGCTCAACACATACCGCAGGTGGGGAAATAAATCCGCATGGGCCCCAAAGGAGCATCGCGCCCCACCGCCCTATCGTCAACGCGCGGTATGCATGAGAGCGGTGATTGCCGACACCGCCGCATGGACGGTTTCATTTTCCGTCATCTGGAGGAGCACAGCATGACTAACATCGAGTACCTTACGGTCGGCCAGTACGATTTCTTCGAAAAGGTCGAGATCAATGACGACGGTCACTTCACCGTTGAATCCGGTTCCTACAAAAGCAAGCGCCCTCGTTCCGGTTTGCTGACCACCGAAAATCGCAAAGCCCTTGACCGCCTGGTGGAAGATCTGCCGCAGAAATTCAGCAACGTGAATGGCGATCGCTCCTTTGCGGCGCGATTGACGGTCGACAGCGATCATGGTCGGCGCGAATACTGGATACATCCCAGTGCGGATCGCCCACCGGCACTCGGGCAGTTGGTGAATTTCATTCGTGCGCTTTGAGACTCTCCCCAGAGCCTCACCAGCCTGAGTTTAGTGCGTCACACATCCAGATAAATTTTTCTCACTGCAGCCTTGGCGGTGACGGAGCGCCACCGCCGCTTTTTCAACGTCCACTCACGTCCCTAACGGATGCTCAGGCATCAACTCATAGGGATGCACCCAGCCCGGCAGCTCACGGATGCGCTCCAACCAGGTTTCGATGTGGGGAAACTCCTGCCAGTCAACGCCAAATTCATCGGGCCAGAAGAGATAGCCGCACAAAGAGATGTCGGCGATCGTCGGATGCGCTCCGAGGGTAAACGCGCGCCCCTCCAGATGTCGGTTCAGAACACGCAAGGCACCGAGCGCCCGTGCGTGCAGAAACTCTGTGACCGGTGTCTCACCCACCTTCTTGAAGACGCGCAGAAAACGCAAGGTGGCGATATAGCTTGTCAGTTTGTGATTGTCGAACAACAGCCAGCGCAGAATCTCTCGCCGTCCCGCCTCATCCACCCAACCGAAACGATCGAAGTGCACGGCCAGGTAGTCGAGAATCACGCCGGACTGGGTAAGGCGGGTGGCGCCCCTCTCGAGCACCGGTACCTCGCCCATTTCGTTGATAGTCCGAAAGGCCTCTGTGTCTGTCTCACCATGAAAGAAATCGACGAATCGCGGCTGCCAATCGGCCCCGCAAAGATTGAGCATCAACGCTGCCTTATAGGCGTTACCGGATTGAGCGAAACAATAGAGCGTAAACTCGGCCATGACCCCGTCCTCCTATCCTCTGTTGCGTACGTAGACCGGCGACCGGCGGCAAATCCAGCGCGACTCTGCTATCCCAGCAACCGAAACAGCAACGGGACCAGCACCGCAGTCGCCAGGGCGTTGAGGCCCATTGCCATAGCAGCGAAAGCACCGGTCAATTCGCCCAATTGCAAAGCGCGCGCGGTACCGATGCCGTGCGACGCCACACCAATTGCCAGCCCCACAGCGCGTGGATCACGGATGCGCACCAGCCTCAGCAAGGCACTCCCCAGCACGGCCCCCAGGATACCAGTGAGAATAACCAACACCGCAGTAAGTGAGGGTAATCCTCCGAGTTTCTCCGCAATCCCCATCGCCACCGGTGTAGTCACCGACTTGGGTGCCAACGAGATCAACGCTTCCCGCGATGCCCCCATCACCCAACCCAGACCCACGGCGCTCACCACCGCCATGGACGAGCCAAACAACACAGCGACCGCTATCGCCAGCCAAGATCTGCGAATCAGGTGAAACTGCCGGAAAAGTGGCACTGCCAGCGCCACTGTAGCCGGGCCCAGCAGGAAATGGACAAACTGCGCGCCCTCGAAGTAACGCGAGTAGGGAATACCCGTCGTCGTCAGTAGAGTAACCAACACGATGACGGCGATGAGCACGGGATTGAACAGCGCCTTGCGCCCGCTGCGCCGGTAAAGCCAGTCGGCCCCCGCA
Source organism: Pseudomonadota bacterium (assembly GCA_008501635.1). Classification (NCBI taxonomy): domain Bacteria; kingdom Pseudomonadati; phylum Pseudomonadota; species Pseudomonadota bacterium. The sequence goes on along the minus strand of QQUJ01000001.1, from coordinate 88,570 downwards.
TAGGCGACTACCGTAAGCGTGAGATGCAGTAGCGGGCTGGCTGTCAGGTATACCCAGATCGTGCGCTCTTCCCCACTCATCATCGCGGCGTCCCGCTATGATCGTAACGCGCCAAACGTTGCATGATCCAAGCTGTGATCACCAGGGTAAAAGCGGTGCTGACGATAAGGGCGAGAGTCAGCGCCGCCCACTGATCAGCGAGCAACGAAACATGGAGCATCACCCCCACACCAGCAGGTACAAACAGCAGCGAAAGGTGCACCAACAATCCTTCCGCAGTTCGCGCCAGACCCCGCGGTATTCCGCCCTTCACCAGCAGCCCTACGAACAGCAGCAGCATTCCAATAACCGGACCGGGTATGGGCAGCCGCAGCCACAATCCCAAGACCTCACCGATCAACTGGCAAACGAGCAACAGGGAAAAGTAGTGAATGAACATTGCGGTATCCCCCTACCAGCGTAGCGCTTCCGCGGTCCATCCGAGTATCTCAGGAAGATTACAGATTACGCCAGACGGGAAGGACTCCAGGGTGTACGCGAACCCACCGCCCGGGCATTCAGCAAAAAAACACCCGCGTCCCTCTACCCAATGGGAGGGGAACGCGGGGGTATGGGGGCGATGTGCAGAGGATTCTTTACCCCGAGCTTTTTAACCGGAGAACGCTTGCAGGCCGGTCTGGGCACGCCCAAGTATCAGCGCGTGGACATCGTGCGTGCCTTCATAGGTGTTGACTGCTTCAAGATTCATCATGTGGCGGATGACATGGAACTCGTCTGCTATACCATTGCCGCCATGCATATCACGCGCGATGCGTGCGATATCCAGCGACTTGCCGCAGTTGTTGCGCTTGAGCATGGAGATCGCCTCAGGTGCCGCCATACCCTGATCGAACAACCGCCCCAATTGCAGGCAGGCCTGCAGACCCAGGGTGATCTCGGTCTGCATGTCCGCGAGCTTTTTCTGCACCAGCTGATTGGCCGCAAGCGGGCGGCCGAACTGCTCGCGATCCAGGGTGTACTGACGTGCTGCATGCCAGCAGTACTCAGCAGCGCCCAGACTGCCCCACGCAATACCGTAGCGCGCGCGATTGAGGCAGCCGAAGGGGCCTTTAAGTCCCTTCACGTTGGGCAGCAGATTCTCTTCGGGGATTTCCACCTCATCCATCACGATCTCTCCGGTGATCGAGGCGCGTAGCGAGAACTTGCCCTCGATCTTCGGTGCGGTAAGACCTTTCATGCCTTTCTCGAGTACAAAACCACGGATTTCGCCCGCATCATCTTTGGCCCATACGACGAAGACATCAGCAATGGGCGAGTTGGTTATCCACATCTTGGATCCGTTCAACACGTAGCCACCGTCGATCTTTCGTGCACGGGTCCGCATCTGCGAAGGATTCGATCCGGCGTTCGGTTCAGTTAGCCCGAAGCAGCCGACTTGCTCACCGGTTGCCAACTTCGGCAGATATTTTTTACGTTGTTCTTCGGTACCATATGCATAAATGGGATGCATCACCAGGCTCGATTGCACACTCATTGCAGATCGATAACCGCTATCCACACGCTCCACTTCGCGTGCGATCAACCCATAGCAGACATAGTTGACCGCTGCGCAGCCGTACTCTTCCGGCAGGGTTGATCCAAGAAAGCCCAACTCGCCCATCTCGTTCATGATTTCACGATCAAAATGCTCTTCGCGATTAGCCATCAGTACGCGCGGCATCAGCTTCTCTTGGCAATAGGCGTAAGCCGCCTCCTGCACCATGCGCTCATCATCGGTGAGCTGGGAAGAGATCAGCAGCGGATCCTGCCAATTGAACTCGGCGCGGCCGGTTTTGGCTGTTGACGCGTTGGGTACACTTTGAGAGGTTGCGCTCATTGGTCGGTGCTCCAGGTTTTAAAGGGTTTCAACGCAAAGACGGGAATCGGTATGACACCCCTAAATCAGATTCGTAGGCCTGAAGACGCGTATCGCCCGACATCCCATCTCTGCGTTGAAATTCGTTGGCTAGTAACTTTCCCACGGTTGCGGCTAGATATATTGACCAGCATCAACCCGGATTACTTCACCCGTTATCATTCGTGCGGCATCTGACAAAAGGAAGACAACTGCATTGGCGATATCTCGTGGCAGCGCCAAATCGTTGAGCAACGTTTCCGCCAGTGCCCGGTCGAGTATCTCCTGCGGCAATTGGGTCGCCATATCGGTCATCACCATACCCGGTGCTACCGCATTGACGGTAACGCCCTTGGGACCCAGTTCGCGTGCGGCGGTTTTAGTCAACCCAATCATGCCCGCTTTCGCCGCTGTGTAGTTGGCCTGACCGAACTTACCGCGAATTCCATTGATGGAGGTTATGTTGACAATGCGGCCGCACCCCGCCTCGCGTTGTCGCGGTGCGAGTGAACGAATCAAATTGAAGGTACCGGTCAGGTTGACATCGATTACCGACTGCCACTCCTCATCCGACATCTTCTGCAGGCTGCGATCGCGGGTAATGCCTGCATTATTGACCAACATGGTCACGCTGCCCGGGAGCTTCTCAACCGCCGCATTGACGCTTGCGGAGTCGGCTATGTCGACAGCATGAAAAACCGCCCCGGTCGCTTCCAGTTCTGCTGCTGGATCGCGATCGAACACATGAACCTCTACGCCGCATTCGCGCAACAGGCGCACGATCGCCAAACCAATACCGCGCGCACCACCTGTTACTACCGCACCGCGCCCGCCAAACTCGAGAAAACTCCCCATTCGTCGTCAGCCTTTGCCGCGGCGCACGAACGCCAACCGCTGACTGGGTTTGAATCCACAATGATTGAGGAATGCGAGCAAACCGAAATTGTTCCACTCAACTTCGGTACGCACGGACTCGACCCGCAGACTGGAAAGATTGATCAGCAATTGAGAGAGCATTGCCTGACCTACGCCCTGACCCTTGTAGGCGGGATCAACGCCCAGAGTATCGATTACCGCTTCCGCCGCCGTCCGCCCGAACTCCCCGTAATCGACACGGGCCATCAGAAATCCGGCGATCTCGCCCTGCATCTCCGCAACGACCGACATGCGCACGCCGGAACCGTTGATCGCCTCATTGACCTTGCGGCGGTAGTAATTGGTCCGATCGATACCGGTGATACGTCGGTCGATACGAACCAGTGAACCCAGATCGTCCTCGGTGAGCGAGCGAACGGGAACCGTATCCCGGGAGAGCGCCTGAAAATCATCGGCAACAGGGTCGCTATAGTTGGGTTCCCCGGAAAACTGGTCGATCATCTCAGGTATGCTCTGATTGCTGTGCTTATTCATCACGTCCCCTCATTCAAAAATCGACACGTTCGGCCGGGCGTTCGAGTACCAGCCTGGGTGCCAGCTCGAATCCAACGGAGGAAAAGAACTCCACCAACCCCGGCTGATTCCAGTTGGCCTGAGAGTAAAGTTCGTCTACACCACGCTGTTCCATGATCCGATCGAGTTCCGCGATCAACTGACGTCCCACACTCTTGCCCTGCTGGTCTGGCGCCACACCGATGGCGTCGAGTACCGCCACGGGTTCGTTGCGACCAAATTCCCCATCCTGCAGATGAGCAAACAGAAACCCCGCCAGTCTATTACCACTGATCGCCGCCAATGATATGAAGGCGTTGGGTTCCTTGGCCTGCATTTTGAGACGCTTTTCAAAGAAACCCCGGCGTGAATCCCCGGAGACCTGCTCATCCAACACCGCGATCTGATCAAGATCGTTCGCAGAGACTGGACGCAGATCGGTCTTGAGTTCTGACATGGTCTTCCCTCCTCAATAATTTGGTTTAGGAAGCCTTGGGTAGCTGACCCAATGCCGCCAGCTTGTCATAGCGGAATGCACCCCACAAGGCTGCACCGATGGCGCCTGCAAAGGGCGATTCGGGGTGCGATGCCGCAGTGAGTTTCAGTTTCTGCTCTGTCAAGGCGTCGTTGAGTGCTGCGACCAGACCCGTATCCAGAGCCAGGCCACCCGTCATCATGGTCGAATCATCACCCGTTGCGCCGATGGCCTTTAACAGTTTCGCCAGACGTCCCGCCATCGACTCATGTATGCCGCGCAGGATGTTGGCTGCGGAAATACCGCGCGACACCATGTTGATAACGTCGGTTTCGGCCAATACGGCGCAGATGCTCGAAACCTTCTCCGGGTCGTCGGCCTGTTGAGAGAGCGTACCGATCTCGTCCTGCGAGATACCCAGATAGCGTGCGATGTTTTCTAGAAACTGTCCGGAGCCCGACGCACATTGACTGGTCATGCGGTAGTTGAGCACCTTACCCCCTTCGTCGATACGAATCGCACGACCGTTCAGCGCTCCGATATCGAGCACCGAACGCGACTTCGGCTCGAGGTAAATGGCACCGCGTGCATGAGTGGTCATGGTGTAGAAGTGTCCGGTACGGAAGGGTACGTTCTCACCTTCTCCAGTCGTCGCGATGTAGTGGATATCCTCCTGCTCCAATCCCGTTTCCGCCAGCATTGCCTTAAAGGCATTTTCCGCCAGTTCCAGCGGATCGCGTTGCCGAATACGATCGTTACGCTTGGCCAACCATTCCTCTTTGCCATCTTCAACCCTGAAAATCACGGTCTTGACGGCGCCTGTTCCGATATCGATTCCCGCGCTAATTGTCATCTCGGTTCTCCGTTCTGATCCCGTATCTGGTCTACTCTTCCACCGCGCGACGCGCAAATTCCGCCGCGCCCAATGCACCGGTGTAGATGGAATCGGGATCGATGTTAATGGTCACTTTGCCATAGTTTTCCTCGACGAGCTGCTCCAGTTCCTTCACCGCGGCTTCGTTCTTGGCAACACCACCGGTAAAGGTGAATTCATCGGTAATACCGCCGGCGCGCGATATGATCGACATGGCGCGCAGTATGATGGCGCGGTGCAATCCAGCCAGTATGTCTTCACGCTTCTCGCCCAACGCCAGACGATCGCGCAGTTCGGCTCCGGCGAACACCGTGCAGGTCGAATTGATACGTACCGACTTGGTGGCTTTCATGGCCAGCGGACCGAGCTCGTGCAATCCCATGTTCATCTCGTCGGCCACGTACCCCAGATAGCGTCCCGTACCCGCGGCGCAACGATCGTTCATCTGGAAGTTAACCACGATGCCTTTGTCATCGATCTGGATACCTTTGGTGTCCTGCCCACCGATATCAAGCACGGTGCGCGTCTTGGGAAACATGAGATGCGCCCCCAAACCGTGGCAGAGAATCTCAGACCGGATATGCTCCTTTGGGAACGGCAGTCTGACACGACCGTAGCCCGTGCCGACTACGTAAGTCTCATCGATCGGCACCTCCAACGCTGCTTTGACCGCAGTCGCTATCTGCGAGCTATCCGCCTTGATGTTGCCCTGTTCGAGGACACGATTCAGCGCACGGTTGAATTTGTTGCTCATATCGCCCGCAGGCGGACGGTTCTCCACCTCGATGATCGATTTGTCATAAAGGTTGATCAAGGTGTCGAAAGACTCACCTGTCTCACTCGCCACCTCTTCGCCAAAGTGCATGTAGCGTGTACCCGCGAGATCACGGAAGAAATCGGATTTCCGTTTGGCTCCGGGCGCGAACAGCCCGACTACGTCTTCACGTAATCGACCGAACAGGGTCGTCAGTGCATCGCGCAATCCCTCTTCATGGCCTTTATGACGTGTGGCATCCACATTGCCTTTACAGGTCGACTCAAGATCACCCAATTGCTCGATGAACTGCTCGAGGCGAAAACCGGATTCCAGCCCCTTGACCAGGTCGACGACATCATCTTCGCTCAGTGATGCGATATCCATCAGCTCGCGCCGTACCAAGGCGAGCCGTGCATCGACGACCGCCTCCTGCTTTGCGACCTGACTGGCCGTGTCATAGTTGGAGCGCGAGTTGGTGATCCCCCGCCCCAGCACGCTCCCCGTTTCGTCCATCACCACAGCTTTGGTGGTGGTTGATCCTAAATCAATGCCGATATAACCCTTCATTACCGGTTCTCCTCAGGCCGCCGCAGATGACGAACGACGCTTCTGGTCAATCATCTGGAAATAACTCTCCAGACGGTTTTTAACGTTTGCATGCGAGAAGTAGCGCGGATCCACCAGGTCGGTTTCGATGAACGCTGCGGGCTTGCCGGTGCGGCGTTCCACTTCGCGCATCATCATCAACTGCCCCGCCGAGAAGCTATTGCAGCTCTTGATCGAGTTGATCAGCAAACCATCCGCCTCATACTCGCCGACATAGTCCACGAGCGTATCGACGCGAGCCGGAAGATTGCGATTGGTGTAACAGGTGAGGCAGTACTCGGCCATCGACTCCAGGGGACGATCAGGATCATGGCGGAAGCCAAGATCGTAACTTCCACCCACTTTTGTGTAGGTGCTTGCAACAACCACTGCGCCCTCGTCATAGAAAAGTTTCCAGAACTCGCGGAAGTGCGTCCAGTTGGGCGGACCTTCGACGATGAGCCGGTATTTCTGCTCGTTCATGTCGCCATCGGGCGTGATAGGTCCACGTTTCTCTTTGATGCGTTGTTCCACCTCTCCGCGCAGCATGGTGTAGTAGTCGACAGCCTGTTGCGTGCCGCGAAACGCGGAGAACACCGGCCCGATGTAATAGACACCGCCAAAGTAGGCATCTATCGGTGATGGTTTGTTTTTTCCCGCCTCCAAACACCAGACCAGATCATCCTCGGCCTTGGCGGAACGCGCCAGATACTCGCGCAGACGATCGATATCAAATTTGACGCCGCTGATTTTTTCGAATGCCGGGATTACTTCGGTCTTCAATTGCTTGACCACATAATCTCGCATATTGTCCGTGATCACCCCATCGCCTTCGTAGGGAACGTGCAACATTACCGTCGGACACTTGTACTCGTGCCGCAACAACTCGAACCACTTCATAAAGGTGAAGCACCCAGTGTAGGAGAGCAGCAACAGATCGGGTGGGGGAATCGGTTTGCCGTTGGGCGCAATATTTCCCCTGCCCATCATGCCGATATCAGCCTTGACGTAGGTGCAGACGTCCTCGGAGTGACCGCTCTTCTCGGCGTCCATGATCATCCCGCCGCTCTGCTTGCGCATCCCGTTTTGAATCGCATTGATCTCAGGCAAGTTGTTGACCATATCGAAACACATGATCAATTCATTGAGATTGCCCGGTACAAACGTCGAGACGGTCTTCTCTTTACCGCTGGTGAGACGCTCATAATTGCTGGCGATCATCTCCTTCTGCTTCAGCATAGAAGGCTCTTTGATGACTTCGCTCTTCGCTTTATCGCTCATAATGATTGCTCCCTTGCGGAGTCTCAGCTCCAGAGTTTGATGGAATCGGCAAAGGTGCCGGCCTGCTCGCGGATCGGCTGCATCTGTCCGGAGTTTTCCGCGTACTTGAAAGAGATGTATGGTACGTTGTTCTCCTTCATCTTGTCGGCCAACATCGGCCGCTCCAGCAGCGCCGGATCGCAGAAGCTGGCTGCAGCAAAGATCACTCCCTCTGCACCCCGTGCTTTCACCTGCTCGAGTAAAAAGACGCCTTTCTCCTCCTCCGTGGGTGAGTATTTGGGAGCAGTATCGATAGAAGAGTGCACGAAGGCCTTGGCCAGTGCCTCCATCGGTTCCCCCTCTTCGATCACATCACCGATAATCATGCGATTGACAATCATGTAATCATCGTCGACCACATAACAGCCCGACATTTCAATCGAACGAATCAGATTTAGCGGCGGTTGTTCACAGAACGAACCACTGACAATAATGCGGCAGTTGTCGCGCATTGGACGATCTTCGTTCCGTACCGCCTCCAGATAATCACGGATCATCTGACTGTGCTCCTCGACAGGCATAACCATGCCCGCACGCATCAGAAGATACGTCTCAGAGGACGGTACTTTCCATGGCTCCTTGGAACGCAAGTCGTAAACTTCGTTTACCAGTCGGCGATTTTCGTTATAGACACGAATCGAATTACGCAGGTCTTCATCTGTAATTTTACGCCCTGAAAGTTTCTCCAGGCCGCGCCGGAGCTCATTGAGCTCTTCGACATAGTAGGGAACACCGACTTCATCGCTGAAGTTCTGCGGCACATCGAAGTAGCGCACGTACTTATCGGCAAACAGCATCTTCCACATACCCGACAGGTTGCGGATTACATCGCAAATACTGGGAAAGAGCATGCCATCGACGAAGTCAATCTTCTTGGTGATTCCCAGTTCTATGGTCGAACGCGGAATACGGCAGATGTAACTCTGATAGTAGGCATCGCCATGAATAACCTCCATCTGGTCACCGCCACCGAAGATACCCAGCGGCAACATGCCGGCGGCGTGGATGATCTCGCGCGGCACATAGTACGGCAGAAATCCGATTACCTTGCGCCCCTTCTCGGCAGCCTTCCATTCGCGAGCCACGTTGAAATCCAGGTCCTCGTACATCGCTTCGCAGCGCTTGATGATCTCTTCACTACCCATTATCGATTCTCCCACTTGGCAGGACGCTTCTCGACGAAGGCATTAAGCCCCTCTACTGCATCATGTGTGGCCATCAGGCCCGAGAGGTAGAGCGATTCGACGCGGGCGATTTTCGCCTTGATTCGTGTCACCGACTCTTCCCGTGCGGCTTGCTGAGCAAACCGTAATGTACTGGCGCTGTGCGGCAGCAAATGCTGTTGGGCATACTCCAGCGCTGCCGCGTTCGGATCATCGGCAACGAAGTTAGCCAAACCAATCTGAGCCGCCTCTTCGCCTGTCAAAGAACGTCCGGAATAAAGCATATCCTCGGCGCGGTGCAATCCGATGCGTTCCGGCAACAGGCAGGAGGCAGCGGGTGCAAACACTGACAGTTTGATTTCTGGTTGACCCAAAGCAGCGGTGGGCGCAACGAACAGTAAACTACCCCCACACGCCACCTCCAGACCGCCGCCCAGGCACTGCCCCTGGATGGCCACCAGAATAGGGGCCGGGAACTCCAGCATCTGGATCACCAGACGGTGCAGACCTTTCAACATCCCGGCGCACTGCTCCGGCAGGTGCTCTTCGACACTTGCGCCAAAACTGAAGTGCGCTCCTTCGGCGTCCAATACCAGGGCCTTGAGATCGTTGTTGCCTCGATGTTCTGTCAACGCCGCACTCAGTGCGGCAATCATCTCGGCATCAATGATGTTGGCCTTCGGCCTGTTCAGGCGCAAACGCAACAGCTGACCATCATTGTCGAGCCAGACTTTGAGTGGTGTATCACTCACCGAACTAATCCTTTGCGCCCGGCATCAGGTTCTCAATGAGTTCCGGCGTCCACGGAGTACCTTTGGCCAGGGCCTGGCGCAGGGCAACAAAATCGATCTCGCGCCCCGTCTCCTTGTTTCCCTCATTGAACGCCCGGAACCCGGTGCGCGCTTCGTTCATCATGTTCAGCGCCAGCCACGCGCGACTGTTTTCCTTGTTGCGATTCCAGGTTTCGAGCTTTGGTTTGCGCAGTTCCTCAAGACTTTTGGTCATGCACTCGGGGAAGGTCTCGATCAGTTTCGCACACAGCGCTTCGACCTTCTCATCGAGCATACCGAGATCCACTTCACCCTGTTTCATCAACTCGCGCCCCTCTTTAAACTCGGCGCCGGTCTTGAACTCTCCGTGCACGATACGCCCGAATTCGTCGAGCATACGATCGGTGATGACAGTCGGATTGGCAACGAACTTGCCGTCGATCTTCAGAGCGGGGACGATATCTGTACAGATGCCAAGCCGGTAGGCTTTGTGCGCCGAAAAAGGTTCGCAAAGGGTGCCGGAAACCATCGCCTGTTCGCAGCCGATCATAACCGGAAGGAAATCGGTAGCTCCGCCGATAGCCGCCGAACCGTGCTTGGGTCCAGCTTGACCAAAGTTGGCAAGATCCTGCGCAACCGTGAAGTCGCACGCCATACCGATCTCCTGGCCACCGCCGATGCGCATCCCATTGACGCGACATACAACCGGTTTGTCGCATGCCAGGATCGCGCTGACCATATCATTGAACAGACGCATGTACTGGCGATACTCCTGCGGATTTCCCGCGTAATACTCGGCGTACTCTTTGGTGTTACCGCCCGTACAGAACGCTTTGTCGCCAACGGCAGTAAACACGACGGCGTTGACTTCACGATCCACCGACGCGCGGCGAAAAGCCATGATCGTCGCCTTCACCATATCGGTGGTGTAACTGTTGTACTGCTTCGGGTTGTTAAAGATGATCCACGCGTTATACAGACCTTGCGCCACACTTCCATCGCGGCGTTTCGCCGGCCGTTTCTCGTACAGGACCATTCCATCAGCCAATTCCTCTACCGGACTGTTGATCAAATTGTGATCCACAAGGTGTTGCGGTGCGGTCTTGGCAGCTATCGCATCGATTTTCTTGGACATTGCGTTTGTTCCCCTCCTAAGATTCTTCAATAACGGCTTACGAATGATTCGGCACGAGAATCGCGCGACGCTTCAGTTTGTGCGCGTGTGCGGCTTCGAAGATCTCGTTGATTTCGTCAAGTGGGTGCTGAGCGACGAAAGGCTTGAGGGCCACTTTGCCGTCCAGTATCAGATCCAACGCTTCCGGATAAAGCTCGGGAAGGCATCCCCAGTTCCCCATGGCGCGTGCATGAAAGGCCATCAGATTGGATAAACGCAGTGTGATTTTATCCATCGTAAAACCGACAACTGCCATAGTACCGCCAAAGGTCATCAACCCATAACCCGTTTCCTGACCGGCCGCGGTGCCTGAGCACTCGAAGATTGCCCATTCAGTTTGACGCAAGCCCTCGGCTTTTACGTAAGATTGAATCGCCTTTTTGAGATCCCTCCCAGTGACATCACGGGCATTGAGCGTCAATCCGGCTCCGTACTGACCCACTTGTTCGAGTTTCGTCGCATCGACATCGATGGCGACCACTTTCGCCCCCATGGCATGTGCCATCTGCACCGCGTACGTGCCTACACCTCCGACGCCGATCACAATCGCAAGATCTCCGGGTTGCACACCTGCTTGCACCACCGCCTGATAGGGCGTGGTCACCGCATCAGCGACGACGGAGAGATCTTCCAGGGTAAGTCCGATTGCCGCCAACCTTGATTCATCCACACCACATAATCCGTAGGAAGGCACGGTGATATGGGTGGCGAATCCGCCTTGAATATCGTTGCCCGGCATTTTTTGAGCACGACAGATGGTACCCAACCCGCGTTGACAAAGATCGCACTCTCCGCAGGGAATGACCGCTGGAATGATAACGGCACGATCTTTCCACATGCCCGCACCTTCTCCGCTCGCCACGACTCGGCCACTGATCTCATGACCCAGGGTCAACGGTAACGGATGCTTGGTATTGACGCCATCGTAGAGAAAACCAAGATCGGTGTGACAGACTCCGCACCCGGCGATTTGCACCAACACTTCACCCGGCCCCGGCTGTTCGGGCTCGAACGTTTCCCTGATCATTGGTTGACCGACCTCGGTCATCAACCATCGATAGGTTGAACTCATGGTATTTCCTCCTCCCCGTTGTTATGATCGACTATAATTTCCGTTTACGTAAACGTCAATTATTTTTTCACTTGCCTGCACATGCGAAGATGAGTGTGACAACTATCCAATTATGGACGCTATTTAGTAGGTGAGTTGAACACTTAGGATTATGGATAATTTTCCCTTATGAGTGACCAAATATTTGTTGACGCAGTCAGTGGCATCTGTTTATGGTTGGCAAATTCTCTGCTGCGGTGCGGAACAGGGGTTCCGGAAAGCCTCGCCTGGTATAAATTGCAAATGGATACAATGGGTTGGGTGCCATTATTACGACTCCACCTATAAGGTTGTCCGCAGCCCGGAGAGGTGAACTGGTGCATGGCTGGTTCAGTGGCACCTTGTCTTTTGGCATTTGGCGAAGTTACTTGGGAAGCAAATAATGACCGCGCGATCCGTTTCTGTTGTCTTAACCGGCAGTGGTGGTTCCGGCGTGATGACTGCCGGCGAAATGTTACTTGGCGCTGCAGCGCGTGCCGGATTGTACGGGTACATGACCCGCTCATCCGGTCCGCAGATCCGCGGCGGCGAGGCGGCGGCGATGATTCGCCTCTCCACCACCCCGATCTCCTCCCACACCGACCGATACGACCTCCTGCTCGCCATCGATTGGCAGAATGTGGGCCGATTCGCGGCTGAAATGCCACTGGATGCCGACAGCCTGGTGATCGGTGATCCGGCCATGGGCGAGGCTCCCAAAGAGGTGATCGCCATGGGCGCGCGCGACGCCGAACTCCCCATGCAACAACTCTGCAAAGAGAATAAAGGCTGGCGCCCCAATATGCTGGCACTGGGTGCCGTTGCAGCACTGATCGGCCTCTCCGAAGAGCACGTTATCGGATTGATCCAAAAGAAACTCAAACGCAAGGGAGAAGAAGCGATTACGCTGAGCGTTGATGCGGTGAAGGCCGGTATCAAGGCCGCCAATGAGATGCCTGCAGTCCCGAAACTTGGGGAGGGCGGTGCGGATGTGAGCAATCGCTGGTCCATCACTGGCAACGAGGCAGCCGGCCTTGGTGCGGTACGCGGTGGTGTGCGCTTTGTCGCTGCCTACCCGATCACTCCCGGTACTGAGATACTGGAGTGGCTGGCCCCGTCGTTGAAGAAACTGGGCGGTGTCCTGGTGCAGGCGGAAGACGAGCTGGCATCCGTAACACAAATCATTGGTGCTTCTTTTGGTGGTATACCATCGTTGACAGCGACGTCAGGTCCCGGGCTTGCGCTCATGATGGAGTCCATTGGACTGGCCGTTGCCTCCGAAACGCCCATTGTTGTCATCGATGTCCAGCGCGGCGGACCCTCCACCGGGATTCCCACAAAATCAGAGCAGTCCGACCTGAACATCGCACTCTACGGTCTCCATGGCGACGCGCCACACCTCGTGGTGGCGCCGCTTTCCATCGGCGACTGCCTGTTCACCACCCAATGGGCAGTCCACCTGGCGGAAGCGATGCAAACCGCTTGCATCGTGCTGTCCGATCAATCCATAGGCCAGTCCAGGGCAATCATCGATCGTCCCGCCGATATCGCATTCATCGCCAAACGCGAGATCCCGGAAAAACTGGACGAGACTTACCGCCGCTACGCGATCACTGCCTCAGGAATTTCACCCATGTCGATCCCGGGCACGCCAGGGGGTCAGTACTGCGCTGATGGTCTTGAACACAGCCCGAAAGGTACCCCTTCCAGTCTCGCCGACGATCACTATGCGCAGATGGACAAACGCCTGCGCAAGATCACCGGTTTCAACTACGGCGATCACTGGGCCGAGATAGAAGGTCAGGGCAAGACCGCAGTACTCACCTGGGGATCGTGCTCAAGCCCGGTCCAGGAGGCCATCGGTCGACTGCGTGAGACGGGCAAGGACGTCAGGCTGATCGCAATGCGCCTGCTCTCTCCTGCCCAACCTGAGAAGTTGGCCGCGGCACTGGAGGGCGTCGAGCGTGTACTAGTGATCGAACAGAGTCACGGCGGGCAGTTCTATCGCTACCTGCGGGCCCACTACGATCTGCCCGGCGAGGTCAAATCATTTCGCCGCCCCGGACCGCTACCGATGCGCCCAAAAGAAATTCACGATCAACTTGTGGACTGGAGCTGACAATGGACACCAATTCCGCATCTGCCAGCATGACTGCAAAGGACTTCATGTCCGGCGTGAAGCCGGTCTGGTGTCCCGGCTGTGGCGATTTCGCCGTACTTTCCGCGGTTGCCAAAACGCTGGCTGAACTCAAACTGGAACCGCACAACGTTGCGGTGATCTCGGGCATCGGTTGCTCATCGCGCATCCCCGCCTACGTCAACAGCTATGGCTTTCACGGCCTGCACGGTCGTGCGTTACCACTGGCCATCGGGTTGAAGGTGGCCCGTCCCGACCTCACCGTCATCGCCGCCGGCGGCGACGGCGACGGGTTCTCGATCGGTGGCAACCATTTCCTGCATGCCTGCCGCCGTAATGTGAACATGACCTACATTGTGATGGATAATCAGGTCTATGGAATGACCAAAGGCCAGGCCTCGCCGACCACTGAACCCGACTGGCAGCGCGGCAAACTGACTCCTGGCGGACCGGGTATCAACCCCTTCCGTCCGCTGGTGGTGGCATTGGCGTCAGGCGCCAATTTCATCGCCCGAAGCTTCACGGGAGATCCCAACTACACCGCGCAAATTCTCGTGGAAGCCGTAAAACATCCCGGATTCTCCTTTGTCCAGTTGTTAAGTCCCTGCGTCACATTCCGCGAGGAGCAGCGCAACTGGAAAAAGGTAGTTCGTAAAGTTGAACTTGAACCCACCGGCGATCCCGCGCAAGCAGCGCGCCGCCTGATGACCGACACCGGTTTTAATCTAGGCGTTCTCTACAAGGGTGACCGCCGCGTTTACGCGCCCGAACAAAAGATGACTGTCGAAGGTGTGGCCGATCTTGAGAAGGAGTTCTACGTATGACAGAGCTCCATTCAGGTGAATCTCCAAAGATTCATAGCATCGAGGAACTGCTCGCTCACGCCCACGCGCTGGAAGCTGAGGCCGCGGATCGCTACAGCCTGCTTGCCGACCAGATGGAGGCCCACAACAATATCGAAGTGGCCAAACTGTTTCGCAAGATGGCTGCCATCGAGGCAAAGCATATCGACAAAGTTACGAAGCTCAGCGAAGGCTACGAGCTGCCCCACATATCACCATGGGACTATCAATGGGAAGGTGAGGCGCCGGAAGCGATCGACTCGTCGGCAGTGCACTATCTGATGACCCCGCATCATGCGCTCAAACTCGCGTTGCGGCACGAACGGCTGGCAGCCGACTTCTTCGCCGAATTGGTTGAGACGGTCGACAACGATGACGTTCGTGAAATGGCGAAACAGCTGGCACAGGAAGAGTACGAGCATGTGACACTACTTGAAGCGTGGCTGAAAAAGGTACCGGAACCCGACGAGGATTGGGCCGAGGATCCCGACCCACCCAGCCATCAGGAATAGTACGCGGCGGCTAAAAAAATAAAGCGGGCTTTGGCCCGCTTTATTGTCCCTGCGTTTTGCATCAGCAACCCCGCGCCGGGACCTTTATCCTGGCAGCTGTTCACTAATGAGTTCGTATCCCGCGGCACGTAATTTGGCGTCCAGCGCAGCCGCATCGTCAGCGCGAAAACGAACGATCGCAACGCGCATCCCGCTATCGTCAGGGTGCACCGGCGAAACCACCGTAGTGATGTGCCCGCCCCCGGCGTTGATCGCCGCCAGAAACTTCGCCATCTCGCCCGCTTTATCCTGCAGATGAACGGCAATGCGCGCAGTCTGCTTCTCCATACAACCGGTGATTTCCAGGAAAAAATCCAACAGATCGACACTGGTGATAATCCCCACCAACTTCCCCTGCTCCACCACAGGTAGGCAACCGATTTTGTCACGTCTCATCAGGCAACCCGCATCCTCGACCAATGTCTCAGGCGGGCACGTAATAACATCAACATGCATGATCTTTTCAGCGGTGACCTTGGCCAACAGATAGTTCGCCTCCCCCTTGTCCAAGGTCGTGATCCAAGAGGGTTCGGCACGCTGTACGTCGCGGTGTGAAATGATACCAACCAAGTGATTTCCGTTATCCACAACCGGAAGGTGGCGCAATTTGCGCTTCTGCATCAAATCAGCGATACGGGTCAATTTGGTATCGGGATTCACCGTAATTACATCCCGGGTCATGATTTTCTCGACATACATACGCGATCGACTCCTCAGTGTCCTAAATACGCTTTGCGCACCGCCTCATCCTCGAGCAATTCCGCCGCAGATGCTGTCAACACCACACGCCCCGTCTCCAACACATATCCGCGATTGGCAATCTTCAACGCGGCACGCGCGTTCTGCTCTACCAGCAGTACCGTTACTCCGCTTTCGTTCAATTCGTGTACGACTCGAAAGATCTCCTCAACCAACAATGGCGCCAAACCCATCGACGGTTCGTCGAGCAGCATCAGTTTCGGTTTGCCCAGCAGCGCGCGCCCGATTGCCAGCATCTGCTGTTGTCCGCCAGACAGGGTACCTGCGGATTGATTGCGCTTTTCCTTGAGTATCGGAAACAGCTCGTAGATCTTCTCAATCTCACCGTCTACCCACTGTCCCCTTGCCCGGTGCACATAACCACCGAGACGCAGATTGTCCTCGACGCTGAGCGGGCCAAACACCTGCCTACCCTCAGGTACCTGGCAGATGCCTTTGGCAACAATCTTGTCGGGCTTCATGCGCATGACATCCTCGCCAGCAAACCGGATCGATCCGCCACTTGCAGCTTGCACGCCAGAGAGCGTGCGCAACAGCGTCGTTTTACCGGCACCATTAGCACCAACGATGGCCACCAGTTCACCGGTATTCACGTGCAAAGATATCTTGTCGATTGCCCGGATCGGGCCATAATGGCTACTGAGATCGTTTACCTGCAACAGGGTTTCAGCCTGCAAACTCCACCTCCCCGCCCAAATAGGCAGCCACCACCTGCGGATCATTCTGCACTTCGTTCGGCGTACCTTCGGCGAGTCTGCTTCCATAATCCAGCACCAGAACGGTGTCGGAGATGCCCATCACCAAACCCATATTGTGCTCGACCAGCAGTACCGTAACGCCGCTATCGCGAATGCGCCCGATCAGATCGCGCATCTCTTTCGTTTCAGTGTCATTCAACCCGGCGGCAGGCTCGTCCATCAACAGCATCTTGGGCTTGGTCGCCATCGCGCGCGCAATCTCCATGCGCTTAAGTTCACCGTAGGGCAAAGCGGACGATTCGCGATTTGCCTGATGGTCCAGACCGCAGAACTCCAATGCCTCCATCGACCAATGTCTGATACGTTTCTCTTCCGCTATCACGCCAGGCCAACGCACCGCGGCCCGATACAACCCCCTGCTCGAACGCAGATGGCAACCTACCATCACGTTCTCCAGTACCGACATATTGAAAAAAACCTGCAGATTCTGGAACGTGCGCGACATACCCAATGCGGCTACCTGATGGGTCAGCTTACCCACCAATGTCTGGCCCTGAAACTGCACTTCACCGTCGGAAGGTGTGTAGATGCCGCACAGCATATTGAAAAGTGTTGTTTTGCCCGCACCGTTGGGCCCGATCACGGCGTAGACCACCCCTTCAGGCACCTCGAAACTGAGGTCACTTATTGCCAGAACTCCGCCAAAGGCTTTCTCCAGATTCTCGACCTTAAGCAACGCCATATCAGGCCTCCTGTCCCGCCCGGGCACTGCGCTTGATCACCGCGTTACGTAGCCATTGCGCAATACCGACGAAGAGACCTTGCGGCAGGAAGATCATAATAGACATCAGAATGGCCCCAAAGATCAGCACTTCGTAGTCTTCGAACACCACCAACAGTTCTGGCAACAGAGTTATCACGATAGCGCCGAACACGGCGCCAAAAGTTGAGCCCAAGCCTCCCAGCACCACCATAGTGACGAGTTCGATAGAGAAGAAAAAGTTGAACGAAACCGGACTGACAAATGCTTGCTGGTGCGCAAACAAACTACCCGCAAAACAGGTCAGTAACGCGGAAAGTACAAACACCTGATTCTTTGTCTTGACGGTATCCACACCCATCGTCTGCGCGG
Organism: Pseudomonadota bacterium; assembly: GCA_008501635.1. NCBI lineage: Bacteria > Pseudomonadati > Pseudomonadota > Pseudomonadota bacterium. The sequence goes on along the minus strand of QQUJ01000001.1, from coordinate 70,921 downwards.
CGATCTCCGATCCATGCACAGCCTTTAGTGCGCGCCCCGCTCGCGACTCAACAATATTGAGCGACACCAGCACACTGAATAGCATGACAACTGCGATTACCACGTACCATTTCAAATCGCTATCGATTTCCCAACCGAACAACGACAGGGGAGGCACACCCGACATCCCATCGGGCCCGCCGGTAAACTGGACCTCTTGCACCATGATGATATTGATGATGATGCCAAAGCCCAGTGTCGCCATGGCAAGATAGTGCCCTTTGAGCTTCAGGATGGGGCGTGCAATCACATTGGCAACGACCGCGACCAGAAACAATGCGACCACGATAGCGAGCCAGGGATTCACACCATAATGCGTTGTCAGAATCGCCGACGTGTAGGCGCCCATACCAAAAAAAGCGGCATGGCCGAGCGATATTTGTCCCGCAAAACCCATGAATAGATTGAGACTGACGGCGAGAATAATATGCAGACCGATCGTTACGCCTACCACCGTCACAAAGTAGTTATTCGGCATCAGCACCGGCAGGCTGATCACCAGTGCCGCAAATACGAAAAACCCGGTGAGCCGTTTCATACCCGCTCTGCCGATTTACGCCCGAACAATCCGCTCGGTTTAAAGAACAACACCAGCAGGATGATCATGAAGGCCATCGCGTCTTTGTAACCTGACGAAATATATCCAGCACCTAGGGATTCCAATACCCCCAACAACACACCACCGGCGACCGCCCCCATGGAACTTCCCATGCCCCCGAGAATTGCCGCCGAGAACCCCTTGAGTCCGAGCATGATACCCGCGTCGTAGGACGTGAACGCGATCGGGGCGATCAACAGACCCGCAACCGCGCCCAGTAGCGCGGCAATGCCATACGAAGTGAGCAACATGAGCGGTACGTTTATGCCCACCAGATGCGCCGCTGTGCGATTGCATGCGCAGCCGAGAATGGCCTTGCCCATAAGTGTCTTGTCAAAGAAGTGCCGCACCAAATAGACCACCAACGCGGTTACGACCATGACCCATATGTTCTGCGGCAACATGGTCGCCGCACCGATCCTGATCGGAGTCTCAGACGAAAAGTGCGGCAGCGCATAGATATCCTTGCCCCATACCAGCAGCGCGGCACCGCGAAGAAATATCGCAGCGCCGATCGTAATGATGATCGTGGTGACAACCGATGCCCCCCGCGCGTGCTCGATGGCGAGTTTGTAGAGCGCCAGACCCACGACAACTGTTGTCAGAACTGAAAATACCAAGACCACCGGCAACGGGAGACCCACGCCGAGATACCACACGGCTGACATCGCCCCCACCATTACAAATTCTCCCTGAGCGAAGTTAACGACATCGGATGCGTTATAGATGATGGCAAAACCAAGCCCCACCAGCGCGTAAGTGGACCCGACGGTGATTCCTGTGATGAGAAACTGAAGTAGCTGATCAAACATACCGGATTCGCTCGAGCGTACCCTCCCCTACCATCCCTGGGCTCAATACCCAGGGACGGCAAAGGATGGTATTCATATTAAGGGAACTGCGAGTTTCGAAGACTACTCGGCGAGCGTCCAGTCGCCGTTCTTGATCTCAAGCATCTTGAAGGCATCAAGGGTCAGACCCAGGTGATCATTAGCGTTCATGGTGAACACTCCACCGGTTCCGATGAATCCACGTGTCTTCTCGATTTCGGCACGGACTTTCTCTTTGTCGGTGCTACCGGCACGTTCGATGGCTTGAACCGCGATCATCAGTCCATCGTATGCATGACCGCCGAAAGTCGACACCGCACCGTGGGCAGCTTCGTATTTTCTTTGATAGGACACCAAAACCGGTTTTTGTGGATCGTTGTCCGGCAGTTTATCCGCAACCAAGAGCGCGGCAGCGGGTAAACGCACGCCATTAGCAGCGTCACCTGCGAGCTCGATATATTTCTTCGAGGCGACACCGTGCGATTGGTAGAGCGGCAGATCGATACCCAACTGACGCACGTTCTTGGTGACGATGGCCGGACCGGTACCGAAACCGCAGTTCATGATCGCCTGCGCATCGGTCGCACGCAGCTTGGTCAACTGGGTGGTCATGTCGGTGTCTTTCGCGCCATAAGACTCATCACCCACAATCTGCATACCGTAGGGGGCCGCCAGGCCCTGTGCTTGACCGCGGCACGACTTGTCGAAGCCGCCATCGCCACTGATCAACGCAACCTTGCTGATACCACGCTTCTTCATGTCACCGTAAACCTTACCGAGAGCCATGCGATCGGTATGAGGGGTTTTGAATACCCATTTCTTGACGGGTTCAACGATGGCGAGCGCGCCCGCGAGAGAAATAAACGGTACCCCGGCCTGCTCGACCTCGGGGACGACGGCCATGGTTTCACCAGAAGCGGATCCGCCGACGATCAAATCGACTCCGTCGCGTTGGATCAGACGTTTGACGAAACCTACAGCCTTCTGCGGGTTGGCGCCGGAATCATAATGAATCAACTCCAGCTGTCTGCCGATCACGCCGCCTTTGGCGTTTATCTCATCGACATACATCTGCAGCGTCTTCAGCTCAGGATCGCCTAGAAACGATGCTGGCCCGGTTACCGCCAGAAACGAGCCAATTTTTATTGGGTCGGCGGCCATGGCTGAGGTGGCCATCGAGGCCCCCAACAACACCGCTGATGAATACTTCAGGAAATTGCGACGACTGGACATGAAAACCCCTCCTCACTCTGGAATTGAACTTCGTTATTGCTAAAGCGCCAAGTACCGGCTCGAACCATTTTGTTTAGTAGCTAGTGACCGGTTGACGTCGTGATCGCTCAGCATGCAGCAAAGCTAACAAGATTGCACCCGCAGAACAAACCCAACCCTTTCGAGTTTGCTTCGCGGCACCATCTTGCATTTTCGACGTTTACGTCAACGTCACTTGGTACCATACCTCACACCCTGGTGACAACCGATTTTTGTAATGCGCACGTCCGTGATGAAAGATTCCATAGGCGGCTTTTGCACACCAGTATCCAGAGGAAAAAAGTCTGTTATTTGGCCTGTCAAGGCCATCTTAAGAGGCTCCCATTCCTTAAACGTATTATGATGATGGCGCTATACCAAATGTGCGCGGCTATTGCTCGCGCTGATCGGCTGGAATCGCGCCTTGCTTTTATTTTTACACTGGACGTATCATGGCTAAATTACCCTTACGTAAACGTCAATTACGCATAATACCGAAGGATTTAGCGGTGAAAGTGGAGTGTGGTGTGCACACCCACTCCTGATGAAGCGCGCTGTCCAACAACCACGAGCAATCAATAACCAGATCTGGAGGAAACACTCATGAAGAGCACCTTGATCGCTGGTGTAACCAAAACCGTCTCCATTCGGGTCGACCGCGACCGCACCATCGATTTCATGGGCGAAGAATGCCGTGTTTACGCCACGCCGAACCTGGTGCGCGACATTGAGATGACCTGCCGTGAATTGCTTCTTGAGCATCTGGACGTGGGTGAAGATTCCGTAGGCGCAAGAATCGAGCTGGATCACACCGCCCCTACGCTGCTGGGAATGAGTGTCGAGCTGACCGTGACCATATCCAGCGCCGAAGGGCGCGCGATAAGTTTCGAAATTAGCGGCAAAGATTCCGTGGATGCCATTTGCCGTGGCAAACACAATCGCTTCGTCGTCGAAGTTGCTAAAACAGCGGAGCGCCTGAAGGCCAAGGCCGCCAAGGCGGGCTGATTCCATGGCTACGGCATCCAAGCCACAAGAAGTCAAAAAGGTCCCGACCTACTGCTATCAGTGTGTCGCCGGACCTGATTTCCTGACCGTCAAGGTAGTGGATGGCGTCGCCACCGAGGTCGAACCCAACTTCAAGGCCTGCGCCGTTACGCCCTCCAATGGCAAGGTATGCGTCAAAGCCTACGGATTGATTCAGAAGCTCTACAATCCGCATCGCATCCGTACGCCGATGAAGCGCACCAACCCGAAGAAGGGACGTGATCAGGATCCGAAATTTGTTCCCATTTCGTGGGACGAGGCGCTCGACACCATCGCCGAGCGTCTCAAAGCGATCCAGGCCAAGGGACCGAACGATGCCTCGGGTTACCCACGCATCGCCGCCAGCTTCGGCGGCGGCGGCACACCCACCTACTACATGGGCACATTGCCGGCGTTTCTTGCATCACTGGGTCCGATCGACTTCGGCTTCGGCAGCGGCCAGGGCGTCAAGTGCTATCACTCGGAGCACCTCTACGGTGAACTGTGGCACCGGGCGTTTACCGTGGCCCCGGATACCCCCAACTGCGACTACGTGCTCTCCTTTGGCTACAACGTCGAAGCCTCGGGTGGCGTTGCCGGTGTAGCGCGTCATGCCGAATTCCGCGCCCGTCGCGGCAAGCGGGTGCAGATCGAACCGCACCTCTCGGTAACGGCAGCCTGCTCTTCAGAGTGGGTGGCGATCCGCCCCAAGACCGACCCCGCCTTCATGTTCGGGTTGATCCACGTGATGCTCCATGAGCGGCGCGAGCGCCTGGACATTCCGTTTCTCAAGCACCGCACCACATCACCCTATCTGATCGCCCCGAACGGCTTTTTCATGCGCGATCCGGAGAGCCGCAAGCCGCTGATCTGGGACCTCAAAACCAAGCGCGCGGTACCCTTCGATACCCCGGACACCGATCCCGCCCTGGAAGGCGAATTCAAGGTCACCGGTGTCGAGGTGGGTGCCGATACCAATTTCTGGGAGCACGAGGACACCAAGATCGTTCCCGCTTTCCAGAAGCTCTGCGATCACATGGAAGAGTATTCGCCCCTGTGGGCGGCGCGTATATGCGGTGTGCACCAGAAGGTGATTCGCCGCCTGGCACTGGAATTCCTTGACCATGCCCGTGTCGGCGAGACCATCGAGGTGGAAGGGCGCACCCTGCCCTACCGCCCGGTAGCCATTGCACTCGGTAAGACGGTCAACAACGGTTGGGGTGGGTTCGACTGCTGCTGGGCGCGGACGCTGATGGCCTGCCTGGTGGGCGCACTGGAGGTACCCGGCGGCACGCTGGGAACGACCGTGCGGCTCAACCGCCCCGCCACCGACCGTAATCTCTCGGTCACCGCGCATCCGGACGGATTCATGGACTACCCCATGAACCCGACCGACAAGGAGAATTGGCTGGCGAAGCCCGATGTGCGCAACGCCAACCGCACCTTGATTCCGCTGGTGGCCAACTCCCCCTGGAGCCAGGCGCTGGGTCCGACCCACCTCGCGTGGATGCAGCAGGACAAGGGTCCGGATCACTGGCCGCAGGCCACACCGCCCGATATCTGGTTCGTCTACCGCACCAATCCGGCGATCTCGTTCTGGGACACCAAGCAGGTGAGCGAGGTGATGGCCAAGTTCCCCTTCACCGTCGCCTTCGCCTACACCCAGGATGAAACCAACTGGGTGGCCGATATCCTCCTGCCCGACCGGACCGACCTGGAAGGCCTGCAGCTGATCCGTGTGGGCGGCACCAAATTCATCGAGCAGTTCTGGGACTTCCAGGGCTTTGCGCTGCGCCAGCCGGTGGTCGAGGCCCAGGGCGACGCCAAGGACTTTACCTGGATTTCGACCGAGCTGGCGCGCCGCGCCGGGGTGCTGGAGAAGTACAACAAAGCGATCAACCGTGGCGCAGCCGGTGTGCCGTTGAAAGGCGACAAATACGACTTCTCGCTCGCCGAGGACCAGACCCACTCGGTCGAAGCGATCTGGGACGCCACCTGCAAGGCAGCCAGCGCCGAGATCACCGACGGCAAGGAAACCAACGGGCTCGACTGGTACAAGGAGAACGCGCTGCGTGTCTCCGAATTCCCGCGCGTCAAATGGTATCTCTACGCCACGCTGGAGGAGAAAAACCTGCGTTTCGAGTTGCCCTACCAGGAACGTCTGATGCGTATCGGCAAACAGCTCGGCCGGCGCCTGCACGAACACGGCATCTCCTGGTGGGACGAGCAGCTCGAAGAGTACGAGCCAATGCCCTCCTGGAAAGACTACCCCGGCATGTGGGAGAAGGCGCTGGAGCGCAACTTCCACGTCGACATCGAGGACTATCCCTTCTGGGCCGTCACCGCACGCAGCATGCAGTATGCCTGGGGCGGCAACATGGGCATCCAGATGATCAAGGAGGTCTCGGACAACGTCGCGGGCCATCGCTGCATCGTCATCAACACCAAGCGCGCCACCGAGATGGGCTTGAAGGACGGTGACATCGTCGATATCGCCTCGCCGCTCAACTCCACCCGCGGCCCCGTGCTCACCCGCCAGGGCATTCGCCCCGACACCGTGCTGATGATCGGTCAGTTCGACCACTGGGTCACGCCGTTCGCCAAGGATTTCGGTGCCCCCAGTCTCAACGCACTGGTACCGATGCTGCTCGATCTCACCGACTCCACTGGGTCGGGTGCCGATCTGACCAAGGTGAAGATCACCAAGGTGGGTGGCAAATCATGAGCCGCTACGTGATGATCGCGGACCTCAACCGCTGCGTCGGTTGCCAGACCTGCACCGCCTCCTGCAAGCATACCAACGCCACCGCGCCCCATGTGCAGTGGCGCAAGGTGCTCGATCTCGAGGTGGGCGAGTTCCCCGATGTGCGCCGCGCTTTCGTGCCGGTCGGCTGCCAGCACTGCGCGGATCCGCCCTGCATGCATGTCTGCCCTTCGACGGCCACCGGGCAACGCAAAGATGGCCTGGTGACCATCGACTACGACCTCTGCATCGGCTGTGGCTACTGCATGGTCGCCTGCCCCTATCAGGCGCGGTACAAGGTGGTAGAGCCGGCCCGGGCCTATACCGGACTGAAGCGCATGATCCACGAACTGAAGCGCGAGGACCCGAAACGCCTCAAAGTAGCGCAGAAGTGCACCTTCTGCTCCGACCGCATCGACTACGGATTGGAGAACGGCCTGACCCCGGGCATCGATCCCGATGCCACACCGGCCTGCGCCAATGCCTGTATTGCCGACGCCCTGGTATTCGGCGATATCGAAGATCCCGACAGCAACGTCTCGCAATTGCTGGCCGAGAACAAGTGGTTTCGCATGCACGAGGAGCTGGGTACCAATCCTGGGTTCTACTACCTCTGGGACGGGATCGACCAGGAGGATAAGTCATGAGCTTCAATCCTGCTGCCCCCACCCTGCAGGACACGTGGGATTGGCGGGCGGCCGCTAACTTTATCGGTGGCGGCACCGGCACCGGCCTGCTGATGGTGACCCTCGTCGCCGGACTTCTGGGTGCGCCCGTCTTCATGCCCACGCTCGCAGGCCTGGTCTTCGTGGCCCTTGGGCTGTCGATGGTCTGGCTGGAGATCGGCCGCCCGCTACGGGCGCTGCACGTATTCTTCAATCCATACACTTCGTGGATGACCCGGGAAGCCATCGTGGCAATGCCGCTGATGCTGTGTGGGGCATTGGCGCTGTGGTTTCAGTGGATCGGACTGGTGGTTCTGCTGGCGGTGCTGGCGGCCGTTTTTCTTTTTTGCCAAGGCCGGATCCTGCACGCCTCGCGCGGCATCCCGGTATGGCGCACACCACGCATCGTACCGCTGATCCTCACCACGGGATTGACCGAAGGCGCCGCTTTTTTTCTGGTTCTGATGCCGCTGCTCTCCACCGAGGCCGTCGCCGCCGCGGGGCGCACCGTGCTGGTGCTGTTGTTAGCGCTCAGCGTGATGCGCTTTGGCGCCTGGAAATCCTATCGCGCCGGCCTCGAAGGCGATGCGCCACTGGCCGCCCTGCAGGTGTTGCGGGATGCCGACGGCATCGTCGCCCTGCTGGGCGGAGTAGCGCCGGCCATACTAGCGGCCACCGCCCTCGCCTTCACCGGGTACGCCATACCGTTGGGTGTCGCCGCGGGTGCACTGGCGGGTTTTGGCGGCTGGTACATGAAGGCCATCATCATCACGCGCGCCTCCTACAACCAGGGCTTTGCGATCGATCACAGCGCGGCGCGGGGTGGCGGCAAACCCGGACCGGGCACCAAACCCGGCTGGTAGGGTTTGAATTGAGCTGGACCTCGCGCAAAGGCGCAAAGACGCCAGCAGCGCAAAGAGATTACTTTTGGTTTGCTTGGCGCCCTTTGCGCAAGGCAACTCTAGACAGCAGGAGGGGAGAACCATGCACGAGGTGCGCTTTCATGGCCGCGGCGGCCAGGGTGCGGTACTGGCCTCCAAGATACTGGCCAAGGCTCTGGTCGAAGAGGGCAAGTTCGTCACCGCCATCCCGGCGTTCGGCTTCGAACGACGTGGTGCGCCGGTGGCGGCCTTTCTGCGCTTCGATGACCAAGAGATCCGCCGCATCAACAATATCTACGATCCCGATTTCATTCTCTGCATCGACCCATCAGTCGCCAATGCGGTCGATATCTTCGCCGGCATGAAGCCCGGCGGTACGCTGATCCAGGCGACGCAAAAATCCCTGGCTGACCTGGCATTACCCGCCACCTTGGCCCGGGTCGGCCTGTGCGATGCCGTGGGCATCGCCATGGATCTGTTCCGCCGCCCGATCACCAATACCATCATGCTCGGCGCTTTCGCCCGCACCACCGGCGTGGTGGGTCTGGAATCGCTGAAGAAAGGGCTCCAGACCGCCAATTTTCGCGACGCCGGCCTGCGCCAGAATATGGATGCCATCGAGCGCGGCTACGCCGAGACCCAGGTCTTCGAACTGGGTGGGGAGAAAGCCGCATGAACACACCACGCACGCCCTATGACGCCTCGCAGATACCGAACAACCTCTGCCCCATCGCCACCGAATGCAGCGCCATGCTGCCCGGTGACTGGCGCGCCGAGCGCCCGGTGGTGGACCGCGACAAATGCGTCAAGTGCGCCACCTGCTGGATCTACTGCCCGGTGCAGTGCGTGGTGGAGAAACCGCGCTGGTTCGATATCGATCTCGCCAGCTGCAAAGGGTGCGGCATCTGCGCCTTCGAGTGCCCGCACAACGCCATCGCCATGGTTGAGGAGGTGGGTAAATGAGCGCCGAAAAGATCGTCTGCGACGGCAACGAAGCCGCCGCCTGGGGCGTCGTCCGCTCGCGTCCCGATGTGGTCGCCGTCTACCCCATCACCCCCCAGTCCTCGCTGGTGGAGTATGTCTCGCAGTTCATCGCCGACGGGGTGATGGACGCCGATCTGATGAATGTGGAAGGTGAGCACAGCGTGCTCTCCGCGCTGCAGGGCGCCTGCCTCGCCGGCGCGCGCACCTACACCGCCACCTGCGGTCCGGGGCTGGCCTTCATGTTCGAGCCCTACATCCGCACACCGGGCATGCGCCTGCCCATGGTCGCCTCGCTGGTGACCCGCGACACCTTGACGCCGCAATCGGTGTGGGGCGGGCAGCAGGATGCGATGCTGGTGCGCGAGGCGGGCTGGATCCACATGTACTGCGAGTCGGTGCAGGAGATCCTCGACACCACCATCATGGCCTACCGCATTGCCGAACACCGCGACGTGATGCTGCCGATCAACGTCAACCACGACGGCAACTACCTCTCCTACGGGGTGACCGGTGTCGAGGTGCCCGATCAGGCCGCGGTGGACGCCTTCCTCGGCACCCGCGATACCAACTGGCATGTCGCCCTTGATCCCGAGCGCCCGATGGCGGTCGACCCGCTCACCGGCGGTGCCGGCGGCCCTGGACCGGGGATGTTCGTGCGCTATCGCAAGGGTCAGTGCCAGGGGATGCAGAACGCGCTGGGTGTCATCACCGAAGTGCACGAGGCATGGAGCAAGGGGTTCGGGCGTCACTACGCGCCGCTGGTCGAGGAGTACCGCCTCGACGACGCCGACTACGCCATCGTCACCATCGGCAGCATGACCGGCGCCGGCAAGGACGCGGTGGACATGGCCCGCGATCGCGGCGAGACGGTGGGGCTGATCAAGATCAAGACCTTCCGACCCTTCCCGCTGGCGGCCATCAAGGCGGCGCTCAGCAGGGTCAAGGCGATCGGCGTAGTGGACCGCGCGGTCAGCTTCAGCTGGAACTGCGGGCCGCTCTACCAGGATATTCTCGGCGCCCTCTACCACCTGCCCGAACGGGTCCCCGCGGTGAGTTTCATCGGCGGCCTGGCCGGCGCCGACATCACGCCCGAGGATTTCACACGCGTCATCGAAACCGTCGCCCGGGTGCGCGACGGCGAGCGCATCGACCTTCCCATCTGGCTCAACGAAGACGCCTAAGGAGATGGCCATGGACCGTTACGACTATCTCATCGTCGGCAGCAGCCACGCAGCGCTCGAAGCGGCGCATGCCATCCGGCTCTGGGATCAGAGCGGCAGTCTCGCCCTGGTGACCCGCGACGCCCATCCGCCCTACTCGCCCACGGTGCTGCCTTATGTGGTCTCGGGACGCTCGCTGCCGGATCGGGTTGGACTGCGTTCAGCCGACTACTTCGCCGACAACGACATTGACCTGCAGCTCGACACCAGCGTCATCGGGGTGGAGACACAGGAGAAGCGCATTCAGCTCGCCGGCGGCATGGTGCTCGGCTACGAAAAGCTGTTGCTCGCCACGGGCGCACGCGCCATCGTGCCGCCTATCGCCGGACTGAGCGATGTCCCCTTCCGGGTGCTGCGCACCCTCGACGATGCCATCGCGCTGCGCGAGGCACGCGAGCAGGTACGCAGCGCGGTGGTGCTCGGCGCGGGGCTGATCGGTATGCACGCCGCCGAAAACCTGGCCAAGGCGGGCGTCGCGGTCACCGTCGTCGAGCGCGAGTCACGGGTGCTGGCCGGCTACTTCGACCAGACCGCCTCGGATCTGATCGCCGACGCCTTCACCAACAACGGCGTCGACATGCGCCTCGGGCATACCGTCACCACCGCCGGTCACCAGAGCGATCCCGACTGTCTCGTCGTCTCGCTCGACAACGGCGAAGAGATGTGCACCGATCTCCTGCTGGTCGCCACCGGGGTCACCCCGGAGATCAACTTTCTAGCCGGCTCCGGCATCCTCACCGATCAGGGGATTCTGGTCGACGACACCATGCGCACCAACGTCGAAAATGTCTGGGCAGCGGGTGACGTCGCCCAGGCGCGCAACTTCTACGACCCGAAGCGCAAGGTGATCAACGGCATCCTGCCCAACGCCGTCGAACAGGGGCGCATCGCCGGCATGGCCATGGCGGGCGACCCTGCCGTCAAACCATTTCCCGGCGCGGTGCCGCTCAATACCTACACCTTCTTCGGCGAACAGGCGGTAGCGGTAGGGCTCGATCGCTGCGACGGTGCCGAAGTGGTCACCGAAAACGACCTGCCCAACCGGCGTTATCGCAAATTCCTGCTGCGCGACGGTCGCTTGCTCGGCGCTTCGGCGATCAACGATCCACTCGATGGCGGGGTGCTCTGGCAACTCATTCTGCGCGAGGTCGACCTGACACCGGTCAGGGAGCAGTTCCTGGCGCAGCCGTTGCAAACAGGCCGTACGCTCATGTCGCAGATCTGGCGCTAGCCCGCATGGTGAGCAAAGGCGGACCAAAGATGAACAGGCTTACGAGACAAGTCGAACTGGATAGCGCAAGCAGTTCTGGCATCAAGACAGAGGTTGTACTGTTCGAATCCAGACCCAATCCGGCTTCACGTTTCGCCAGCTTGACACTGCACTTTGAACCCGTCGCCCACCACGCGGGCAGGGAGATTTAAACTATGGGTATCAGCCATTCCACCATCGCCTTCCACGCCCAGCACTGTGATGGCTGCGGCGACTGCATGAGCGCCTGCGCACAGGCCAAATCCGGCACCGCTGATCTGGTGCATTCGCGACTGCAGATCATCGGCGGCAGCGCCGGCATACCCGCCGAACTCGCCATCTGCCGCCAGTGCGGCGATCCCAAGTGCGTCATGAACTGCCCCGCCGCCGCGTTGGCGAAGAACGACGACAACGGCGTCATCGACTGGGACGGCTCGCTATGCGTCAACTGCCTGTTGTGTACCGTGGGTTGCGTCTACGCGGGCATCAGTCACAACGCCGCCCTGGGTCACGTCGCCAAGTGCGACCTCTGCGACGGCGATCCGGCCTGCGTGAAGGCCTGTCCGCACGGCGCGCTGGAGTTCAACCGTACTGCCGAGATCTATAACCAGTACGGCGCCGAGGAAGACCTCTTCGTCGCCGGGCTGTCGGCCTGCCAGGGCTGCAATTCGGAGCTGATGATCCGCCACAGCCTGCGCCGCATCGGCGACAACGTGGTGGTGGCCGCACCCCCCGGTTGCATCCCCGGCATGGGCACGGTGGGCTACAATGGGCGTACCGGCGCCAAGGTGCCGATCTTCCACCCGCTGCTCACCAACACCGCCTCGATGCTGGCAGGTATCAAGCGTCAGTACAACCGCGTCGGGCGCGATGTGACCATGGTGGCGCTGGCCGGCGATGGCGGCGCGGGCGATGTCGGTTTCCAGTCGCTCTCGGGTGCGGCGGAACGCGGCGAACAGATTCTCTTCATCGTGGTCGACAACGAAGGCTACATGAACACCGGCATGCAATCGTCGGGCTGCACCTCCTTCGGCTCCTGGACATCCACCACGCCGGTGGGCTCCAGCGCCAAAGGCAAACCGACCGACAGCAAGAATCTGCCGCTGATCATGATGATGCACAACTGCGCCTACGTGGCTACCGCCTCGCTGGCCTTCATGGACGATTACTACGACAAGTTGAACAAGGCGCTGGCGGCCACACAGCACGGCTTTGCCTACCTGCACATCTATTCGCCCTGCCCGACCGGCTGGCGTATCCCGGCCGAGAAGACCATCGAGGCGTGCCGCAAAGGGGTGGAGACCAATTTTGCGCCGCTCTGGGAGTTCGCGCCTGAAACGGGGTTGCGTTTCACGCATCCCATCGACAAGCCGCTGGCGCTGGCGAGCTATATCGGTCTGATGGGTAAATACCGGCACCTGGAGGCCCACCAGACCGAGCACCTGCAAAAGGTGGTCGACGAGCGGCTGCGGGTGCTGCGCGGTTTTCAGCGAGTGACAGACGATGCGAGCCATCAGGCGAGCTGAGTTGGCTCTCGCGCCAAGACGGAAAGACGCGAAGACCGCAAAGGACTTTCGGGTATCGATTCGCAGTTCCTGGTGGCTTGGCGAGAGGAAATTCTCGGTAAATGGAGCGGCTAATGGTCTCTCCAGGACGCCAAGCTCACCAAGCAAGACCGGCGATAAACTTTGCGTCCATTGCGCGCATGCCGGTGCTGCGCGAGAACGATCAATCAATCGAGATGCTCTGGGGAGAGCTATACGGAGGGGAACGAGATGAGTGCTATTAACCCGACACCGCAACCGGTCACGAGCGACGGCTACTATTTCCAGCCCGAATTCGAAACCCTGCCGCGCGGCGAACTCGCCGAGTTGCAGCGCGAGCGCCTGAAAAAGATGCTGCGCCACGCCTACGACAACGTGGCCCACTATCGCACCGGTTTCGATGCCGCAGGCGTCACGCCCGATGACTTCAGGGAGCTTGCCGATCTCGCCAGGTTCCCCTTCACGGTGAAGGACGATCTGCGCAACGCCTACCCTTTCGGCATGTTCGCGGTACCCCGCGAGGAGTTGGTGCGCGTGCACGCCTCCTCCGGCACCACCGGCAAGCCGACGGTGGTCGGCTATACGCGCGGGGACATCGACATGTGGGCTGATCTGATGGCCCGCTCGCTGGCGTCGACCGGCGTGCGTCCCGGTGACATCGTCCACAACGCCTACGGCTACGGACTGTTCACCGGCGGCCTGGGGGCCCACCACGGCACCGAGCGCCTGGGAGCGACCGTCGTACCCATGTCGGGCGGCAACACCGAAAAGCAGATCGTGCTGCTGCAGGATTTCGGCGCCAAGGCGCTGTGCGCCACCCCTTCCTATGCGCTCAACATCGCCGAGCTGGCGGAGGCGGAAGGCATCGACATTCGTTCGCTGCCATTGTCGATCGGCGTGTTCGGCGCCGAGCCCTGGTCCGATGCGCTGCGTGCCGAACTCGATGAGCGGCTGGGAATCACCGCGGTCGATATCTACGGTCTCTCCGAGATCATGGGACCGGGCGTGGCCGCCGAGTGCCGCGAAGAGCGTGCCGGACTGCACGGCTGGGAAGACCACTTCCTGTTCGAGATCATCGATCCCGAAACCGGCGAGCCGCAGCCCATGGGCGCATCGGGTGAACTGGTGATCACCACGCTCACCAAGCAGGCGCTGCCGATGATCCGCTACCGCACCCGCGATATCACTTATCTCTCCGACGAGCCCTGCGCGTGCGGGCGCACCCATGTGCGCATCAAGCGCGTCACGGGGCGCAACGACGACATGCTGATCATCCGCGGTGTCAACGTCTATCCTTCGCAGGTCGAATCGGTGCTGGTGGGTTTCGCAGGCATTGCCCCTTACTACCAGCTGGTGGTGCGCCGCGAGGGCTCGATGGATGATCTCACGGTCGAGGCCGAGGCTGCCCCGCAGACCGCCGCAAGCGGCTATCCGACGCTGGCACAGGAGATCCGCCACCACATCAAATCGATGATCGGCGTCACCTGTAAGGTGGAGTTGAAACGACCCGGCGAGGTACCCCGTTCCCAGGGCAAGGCGGTGCGCGTACGGGACCTGCGGAAGAAGTAAATCGGTTCATGCGACAACTCCTTTATCGCGAGGCGCATGGACCGCAAACGGGCTTTGGCCCGGTAGCGGGACGATCCACACCCGGTGGATGGTCAACAGCGCCTAGACTTAGGGAATCTGCGAGCCAAGAGCGGCGCAATTTCTCTTTGCATTGAGCGGCAACGGGGACGGTGGCCTGCCACCTCCCCCTATCGATAAACGGAGTTGAATATGGCGGTACAGGCAGCCCGCGCCACCGGTGGCGCGGAACGTTCGTTTGCGAATCAGGTCAAGCAGCTGCGCCTCGGCGCGGGTGAGACCTTCCACGGCGAGGCGATCCTTGCCGTGACCAAGGCGTTGCTGCAGTCCGGCGTCGCCTACGTAGGGGGTTATCCCGGAGCACCGGTCTCGCACCTGATGGACGTGCTGGCGGATTGCCGCTCCCAGGTGCTGGAACCATTGGGCGTGCAGTTCGAGGCCTCGGCCAGTGAGGCCGGTGCCGCGGCGCTGCTCGGTGCCTCCATTCACTACCCGCTGCGCGGGGCGGTGACCTGGAAATCCATCGTCGGCACCAACGTCGCCTCCGATGCGCTCTCCAACCTCGCCTCGGCCGGTGTCACCGGCGGAGCATTGATCATCATCGGTGAAGACTACGGCGAGGGCGCCAGCGTCATTCAGGAGCGTACCCACCCCACGGCGCTCAAATCCTCGATCCCGTTGCTCGACCCGCGCTATCACCTGCCCAAGCTGGTCGAAACAACCGAGCAGGCCTTCGCCCTTTCCGAGGCGTGCCATCTGCCGGTGATGATGTCGCTGCGCATCCGCGCCGCACACCTGACCGGCTCCTTCGTCTGCAAGGCGAACCAGGCGCCGGCCTTCGGCCCCAAGAACCCGATCCGCGAGGTGCGCTACGACTTCGGGCGTATCGTCCTGCCCCCCTCCACCTATCTGCAGGAAAAGGCCAAATTCGAAGAGCGTCTGCCCGCCGCGCAGCGTTTCATTGTCGACCACGGCATCAACGAACTGTTTCCCGGCAAACGCAAGCGCGTGGGCATCATCCTCCAGGGAGGCACGTACACGGTCGTCATGCGCGGCTTGCACCTGCTCGGCGCAGCCGATGCCCTGGGCAATACCGACATCCCGCTGCTGGTACTCAACGCCATCCACCCGCTGGTACCCGGGCAGATCACCGATTTTCTTCAAGACAAGGACGAAATACTGATCGTCGAAGAGGGCAACCCGGCGCTCATCGAGCAGCAGGTCTGTACCTTGGCGCAGCAATCCGGCATCCCGGTGCGCATTTCCGGTAAGAACGTGCTGCCCGAAGCAGGCGAGTACGTCGCCGACGTGGTACGCGACGGGCTGGCTGCCTGGATGGCCCTGGTGGCACCCGCCGATCTCGGCAAAACGGCCGGTGCCCTGCAGGCGCAACGCGCCCAGAAGGTCGCCGCGGCGCGTGCCCTGTCACCGGGCGAGATTCCCCAACGCCCGCCCAGTTTCTGCACCGGCTGCCCCGAGCGCCCGCTCTTCACCGCGCTCAAACTGCTGATGCGCGAGACCGGGCCGATACACATCTCTTCGGATATCGGCTGCAACACCTTTGCCACCCTGCCGCCTTTCAACATGGGCAGCTCGGTCCTGGGTTACGGTTTGAGTCTCGCCAGCGGCGGTGCCGTGGGGCGTGCCCTCGACCAGCCCACGGTGGCGGTGATGGGCGACGGCGGCTTCTGGCACGGCGGCCTCACCACAGGAGCGGCCAACGCCTTCTGGAACGGTCACGATGCGGTGCTGATCATTCTTGAAAACGGCTACGCCTCGGCCACTGGCCAGCAACATGTCCCCTCCAGCGGTTCAACCCCGTGGGGCGACGTGCGCGAGATCTCCATTGAGAAGACGCTGCGCGGCATGGGCGTGCGCTGGATCAAGCGTGTCGACGCCTACGATGTCACCAAAACCATGGGCGTGCTGCGCGAGGCCCTGGCGCGACGCGGCCCGGAACTGCGCGTCATCATCTCCGACCAGGAGTGCATGCTGGCCCGTCAGCGCCGCGAAAAACGCAAGAGCGCGGAGTTGGCCAAGGCCGGCAAGCCCGTGGCCAAGGCACGCTTCGGGGTCGATGCCGATGTCTGCAGCGGCGATCACTCGTGCATGCGTCTCTCGGGCTGCCCGTCGCTTACCTTGAAAGCAGCGCTGGATCCGCTCAAGGATGGTCCCACGGCGTACGTCGAGGCGAGTTGCGTGGCCTGCGGACTATGCGGCTCCGCAGCGCAAGGGGCCACGCTCTGCCCCTCCTTCTACCGGGCGGAGAAGATCAGCAATCCCAACCGATGGCAGCGGTTGCGCGCCGGGGTTTCCGCCAGGTTGCTCAAAATGATGGGGGCCTCATAGTGACTCATACGCTCACACCATGGGTAGGAGCGGCGAAAGCCGCGATTCGTTTGAGTTTTGTCTCGCGCCAAGACGCGAGGCCCATTCAATTCAAACCGAGGTGACCTATGACGCCTGACCGTCCCCTTACCGTGCTCATCGGCGCTCTTGGCGGCCAGGGTGGCGGTGTGCTCGCCGACTGGCTGGTGGAGGCGGCCCGTGAAGCCGGCTATCCCGCCCAGGGCACCTCGATTCCCGGCGTCGCCCAGCGCACCGGCGCCACGACCTACTACTTCGAGCTGTTCCCGCAGCGCGATCCGGCCAGCCACCCCATCTTCTCGCTCTTCCCCAGCGCCGGTGATGTGGACCTGGTGGCTGCCATGGAGCCCACCGAGGCGGGTCGCGCCCTGGATCAAGGCCTGGTCACCGCCAACACAACGGTCATCAGCACGGCACTGCGTGTTTTCAGCACTGCCGAGAAGGTGATTGCCGGTGATGGCAGCATTGATCCTATGCCGATCCTGCAGGCCCTGCGCGGTGCTGCACGGCGACTGATCCGCCTCGATGCGGTCGATACAGGCGGCGCGGCCATCAATGCGGTGATGCTGGGAGCGATTGCCGGCAGCGGCAGCCTGCCCATAGAACCCGACTGTTACCGCGATGCGATCCGTCATCGCGGGGTGGCGGTGGAGGCCAATCTGCGCGCCTTTGAAACCGGCTATGCTCTGGCCCGGCAAGACGACACGGCGGCGGTTGCACCCCCTGGCGCAATCTTCCAACCTGTGCCGGACGCCTTCCGCCAGGCGCTGGATCAGTTGCCCGCGGCGCTGCGGCCCATGGTCGGACATGGCCTGGCACGGTTGATCGACTACCAGAACACCGATTACGCCCAGCGCTACCTGGATCGGCTGCTACCCGTTATCGCGCTCGACGCCGAGCACGGTGGCGAGGGGAATGCCTACCGCCTCTCACAGGAGGTGGCGCGGCGGCTCGCCGCCTGGATGAGCTACGAGGATGTGATCCGCGTCGCCCAGCTGAAGACCCGCGCAGGACGCCTGGCAAGGATTCGCGACGAGGTCGGCGCAATAGGCGGCGAGCCGTTGCGGGTGGCCGAATTCCTCAAACCGGGCCCTGCGGAGATCCGCATGATCCTGCCGCCCCGGCTCGCCCGGCTGATCCGCGATCCCGCGCCGGGCAAACCCGCCGGCCGTTCGCTGCGGCTGCCCACCACATCGGCCTGGGGCTACGCCGCGTTACGCTTTCTTGCCGGGCTGCGCCCCTGGCGGCCGCGCAGCGTGGGCTTCGCCCGCGAGCAGAACGCCATCGATCAATGGCTGGCGGCGGTAACCACAGCCACTGCCTACGATTACGGATTGGCCTGTCAGGTGGCTGAACTGGCAGTCTGGGCAAGGGGTTACGGCCAGGTGCGCGAACGCGGCATCGAGTGCCTGGACGGGCTCTTCACCGGCTGGGCGGAGAATCTGCAGGCGCGACCCGAGGCGACAAGATCCGCCGTTGGCGAGGCATTGAAAGCGGCTCGCGACAACCCCGATGCGGGTTACCGTGCTGTCATAGGCCAAAATTCGTAAACTAGTTCGAAACGTACAATTCGAAACGCACAAATTGGAGGGGAGCCGATGAGTGACAAAAAGGTAGGAGGCGACGGCTATATGTTTCAGCCGGAAGTGGAGGCCATGCCCCGCGACCAGCTGGAGAAGTTACAGCTCGAACGCCTGCAGACAACCCTGCGCCGCGCTTACCGGAACGTTGCACATTACCGCCAGGTCATCGATGCCTGTGGCCTGCCGGTCGATAAGGTCAACGATCTGGACGACGTGCGCTGGTTGCCCTTCACCGTGAAGGACGATCTGCGCAATGCTTACCCCTTCAACCTGTTCGCCGTACCGCGCGAGGAGGTGGTGCGGATCCATGCCTCGTCCGGAACGACCGGTAAACCCACGGTCGTCGGCTACACCCGCGACGATATCGGCACCTGGGCCGATCTGATGGCCCGCTCCATGGCCGCCACCGGTGTGCGCCCCGGCGACATCATCCACAACGCCTATGGTTACGGGCTGTTCACCGGCGGCCTGGGCGCCCATTATGGCGCCGAGCGGCTCGGCGCCACGGTCGTACCCATGTCCGGCGGCAACACCGAAAAGCAGATCGTGCTGCTGCAGGACTTCGGCGCCCGCGCCCTCTGCGCCACGCCCTCCTACGCGCTCAATATCGCCGAACTGGCCGAGCAGGAGGGCATCGATCTGCGCTCCGGCCCATTGGCCATCGGCATCTTCGGCGCCGAACCCTGGTCGGACGCCATGCGTGCCGAACTGGAGCAGCACCTGGGCATCAAGGCGGTCGACATCTACGGCCTCTCCGAGATCATGGGACCGGGCGTGGCGGTCGAGTGCTGCGAAGCCCAGGCGGGGTTGCACGGCTGGGAGGATCACTTCCTGTTCGAGATCATCGACCCGGAAAGCGGTGAACCGCTGCCCATGGGCGACACCGGCGAACTGGTCATCACCACGCTCACCAAGCAGGCGCTGCCGATGATTCGCTATCGCACCCGCGACATCACCCGCCTCACCGACGAGCCCTGCGCCTGCGGCCGCACCCACGTGCGCATCCTGCGGGTCACCGGGCGCAACGACGACATGCTGATCATCCGCGGCGTCAACGTCTACCCCTCGCAGGTTGAAGCGGTGCTGGTGGGCCAGGAAGGAATCGCTCCCTACTATCAGTTGGTAGTTCGGCGTGAAGGCAACATGGACGACCTGACGGTGGAAGCGGAAGCGCTGCCGGAGACCGATCCGTCGCGTTATACCGAGGTCGCTGCCGAGGCGCGTCACCACATCAAATCGATGATCGGTGTGACCTGCAAAGTCGAGATGAAAAAGCCCGGCGAGGTGCCGCGCTCCCAGGGTAAGGCGGTGCGTGTCAAGGATCTGCGTAAAAAGTAACGGCCCAGCGATACCTCTGACGCGTCGCAAACGCGTCAGAGGCCGCATGACAAGCTAGCGTTGATTCACCATGACCGGTTCACCTCAGATTCCACATATCGACCTGGACAGGGCGCAACCGGTCGCCTTCCAAATTCGCAGACTTCGCGATCTCTACTATCCACGACCACAAGTCGTGAAAAACGAACGACCCCATCGCCATAACTTTCAGGAGCTGATCTGGGTAGCCTCCGGAGCTGGCCAGCACGAAATCGACGGCAAACGCCTCGCGATACACCCCGACACTGTTTACCTGATCGCGCAGGGTCAGGTGCACTGCTTCCTGGAAGCGAAAGGAATTCACGGTTATGTCTTGAGCTTTACCGATGATTTTCTTCCCGACTCGGCGACACCGGCAGGCCGTTTCTACCACGCGCTGTTCAACAACGTTCAAACGCTGCCCGCGCTGCATATCGATAAGAAGGATTCGCAATCCATCAAACAGCTGCTGAAACTGATTGACGAAGAGTATGAGCACACGTATCCAACGGCCGACGTTGCCGTCCTTCAGCATCTCCTGCAAGCGCTGCTCATCAAGATAGAGCGGCTGCTTTATGACAGCGCAACCGCGCATGAGAACAGCGAGGCCGACAATTCTCTACTCAGCAGATTCCTAACCGTGCTGGAGGCCAACTACACGATACATCATGACGTCGAATTCTACACACAAGCGCTTGCCACAACCCCACGGCAACTCTCGGCAGCCGTAAAACAACACCTGGGAAAGACCGCCAAACAGATCATCGAAGAGCGTCTGATACTGGAGGCCAAACGCAATCTGCGCTTCACTGATATGAAGATCAAAACAATCGCCGAGCAGCTCGGTTTTTCAGACTCCTCCTACTTCAGCAAAGTGTTTCGGAGGCATGCCAAGACATCACCGCAGGCATTCAAAGCCGGCTGAGGAAAAGCTGCCAAAATCAAGGAATCGGGCGTCAATGGGGTCCGTCACTGGGGTCGGAGTCATTGATCTACCGTTGCTTGTGTGAATTCACCGTGCTGCCACAGAATCAATGTCTCTGTCCCTGTCCCTATTGATCCCGAAGGCGCAAGGGGATTGCGCCCTACCTATCTGATACCAATCCAACGCTGGCTAATTGCAGATAATTACCCGCCTAACGCCGATTATTCCATTCCCCCATACGCCGCGAGTGGTTAAGTTAGTCCCTGGAAAGAACAGGAGGGGGTATCGAGAATGGTCGAGTTCGTATACTCAAACGCCGAGCGTGAGCAGGAGGTCTATGGCTACGACTCCGTCACCAAGAGTCATTGCCGTATGTGCCACGGCGGCTGCGGCGTATTGATCTACACCAAGGACAACAAGGTGGAGAAGATCGCGGGCGACCCGGAGTGTCCCATCGCGCACGGCACCTTGTGCAGCAAAGGATTGGCGACCACGCAGATCGCCTATCATCCGGATCGTCTGCTGCATCCCGTCAAGCGCATCGGCCCCAAGGGCAGCGGCCAGTGGGAGCGGATCACCTGGGACGAGGCACTGGATACCATCGCTGAAAAAATCAACGGCTACAAGGCCGAGTTCGGCGCCGAATCCATCGTCATGGGCTACGGCACCGGGCGTGAAAACGAAGCGGTGATCTACCGTTTCGCCAATCTGCTGGGCACGCCCAACGTGCTCACCGCCGGGCACCTCTGCTATGGCCCGCGTATCTCCACCAGTATCATTACCTGCGGTTCCAATCCCATCGTCGACTACGAGAACCATCCGGAATGCATCATGGTGTGGGGCAACAACCTGGTCATCGGCAACTCGGATGAATACAAGGGCGAATCGCTGTCGGTCTCCATCGAGGAAGGCGCCAGGCTGATCGTGGTTGATCCGCGCATGACGCGCCTCGCCGCGCGCGCCGATCTGTGGCTGCAGCTGCGTCCCGGTACCGACACGGCACTGGCGCTGGGCATGCTTCACTGCATCATCGAGGAAGAACTTTACGATAAAGAATTCGTTGCCAACCACGTGCACGGCTGGGAACCCTTCGTCGAACGCGTCAAGGAGTACCCGCTGGACAAGGTGGCCGAGATCACCTGGGTGCCGGCGGAGAAGATCGCCGCGGCCGCGCGCCTGTACGCCACGGCCAAGTCGGCCGGCATCCAATGGGGTGTGGCCATTGAGCAGCAGATCAACTGCGCCGACAACAACCGCACATTGATGGCGTTGATGGGGCTCACGGGCAACATCGATCGCAAGGGCGGACAGGTGCTGTTCAAGACGCCCAAGGTACGCAACGTCGGGCAGTTCGGCGCCCACAAAGAGATCTCCGCGGAGCAGAAGGCCAAACGCCTCGGCGGCGACCGCTTCAAGCTGGCCCACAACTTCGCCATCATGAATCCCAAGGCGGTGTGGGATGCGATCATCGACGAAGAGCCCTACCCGGTGAAGATGTGCTTTTTCATCAGCTCCAACCCGGTGATGACCCGCGCCAACGCGCAGGAGGTCTACAAGGCGCTGGAGAAGGTGGAGTTCATGGCCGTGGCGGACTTCTTCATCACCCCTACCGCAGAGCTGGCAGATATCGTACTCCCGGCCGCCACCTGGCTGGAGATGGACTACGTCGCGGATTTCTGGAAACGTCACGGTTATATCCTGCCGCGCCGCAAAGTCGTCGAGATCGCCGAGTGCCGTTCCGACCATGAGATGCTCAACGATCTGGCGCACCGCGTCGGCCAGGGCGAGCACTGGTGGGACAATTTCGAAGGCGGACTGGACTACATCCTCGAACCCATGGGCATCACCTGGAAAGAGTTCAAGGAGATGAAGTACATTCGTGGCGAGATGAGCTACGAAAAGTACAAGACCAAGGGTTTCTCAACACCCACCGGCAAGTTCGAACTCTACTCCACCAAACTCGAGGAGTGGGGTTACGACCCGCTGCCCCGCTACCGCGAACCGTCGGAGAGTCCCGTAAGCACGCCCGAGCTGCTCAAGGAGTTCCCCTACATCCTGGTGACCGGCGCCCGCTCGCCGGGTTACTTCCACACCGAAAACTTTCAGTCACCGTGGCTGCGCGAGCAACGCCCCGAGCCTTTCATCGAGATTCACCCGGACACTGCAAAACAGCTCGGCATCAAAGAGGGCGACTGGGTGACCATCGAATCACTGCGCGGCAGAGCCAAGCAGCGTGCCAAAATATTCTCCGGTATCCATCCCCAGGTGCTCGGCGCGCAGCACGCATGGTGGTACCCGGAGAAGAAAGATCCCGGCCACGGCTGGAACGACTCCAACATCAACGTGCTGACCGACAACTCCTACGAGTCCTGCGATCCGGCCATGGGGGCCACCAGCGTGCGTACCCTGCTGTGCAAAATCTATCGTTCCGAGAACCAGGAAGGCAGCAGCCATGGGTGAGCTGGCACTGATCATCGATCACGAGGCGTGCTGGGGTTGCCTGGCCTGCGAGGTGGCGTGCAAGCAGGAGAACAACACC
The DNA here is from genome assembly GCA_008501635.1 of Pseudomonadota bacterium. Lineage (NCBI taxonomy): Bacteria > Pseudomonadati > Pseudomonadota > Pseudomonadota bacterium. Next base: position 47,537 of record QQUJ01000001.1, on the reverse strand, counting down.
GACCACGGCGTCAAGCTGATCGATGTGCTGGAGGACGGGCCCAAACTGGTCGATGGCGAACTGGCCTTCACTTACAACGTCAACGCCTGCACCCATTCGCTCTGCGACGGTCACCCGTGCATCGAGGTCTGCCCGGTGTTCTGCATCGAGTCGCGCGACGACGGTATCGTGGTGATGGACTACGACGAGTGCATCGGCTGCGAGATCTGCGTCGATGCCTGCCCCACCGGGGCGATCACCATGAATCACGGCGAAAACATCACCCAGAAGTGCAATCTCTGCCATCATCGGGTAGAAAAGGGACTGATACCGGCGTGCGCCGACAATATCTGCCTGGGGCATTGCATTTACTTCGGTGATCCGAAGGAGATCGCCTCGATCATCGAATCGAAACGTCGCAGGCGGCGCGGCGAAGCCCAGGAACATCCGGCAGAGATCCGCATGAAATACCGGACGATCAACTAGGGAACCTCTGATTAAGTCTGTTTAGATGAGAGTGTTGTCCAGAAGCGACGAGTTCAAGGCGGAAAGCGCGCGTAATAGGCAGTTATTGCCAAGCTTTCCAACGCCGAAATCGTCGCTTCTGGGCTGCAGAATCGCTGAACACGACTTGATCAGAGGATCCCTAGAACCCGAGAAGTCGAAAAAGCTGCGATTCGTTGTCTCTCCCTTCCCGTTGGGAGAGGGCTGGGGTGAGGGAAACGCTTTAATCAAACCCTCCCCCTCATCTCCCCCGTCCCGGGGAGAAGGAACACCGCGAGGGGCGAGTCGCATCAACTGAAATCGATCCTGCCAACGAAGCAGGAACGGGGGAACGGCCAAACCACGCAACGTGCTCTGCGGTACGTCGCGCTGCGTACCGCTCCCGCACAGCACCGAGGGGGAGGAAACATGGCATCGACCGCACGACTGGGGATCAATCCCGGCACCCGAGACGGTTATTACTACCAGCCGGAACTGGAGACGCTGCCGCGCTCCGATCTGGCCGCTCTGCAGTTGCAGCGGCTGAAAAATCTGCTGCCTCACGCTTATGAAAATGTTCCCCGCTACCGGGAAAAATTCACAGCGGCGGGAGTGACACCCTCTGATCTGGAGTCCTTGGACGATCTGCGGCGTTTCCCGTTCACGGTCAAGAGCGATCTGCGCGATGCCTACCCCTTCGGCCTGTTCGCCGTGCCGCGCGAGCAACTGGTGCGCCTGCACGCCTCCTCCGGCACCACCGGCAAATCGACCGTGGTCGGCTATACGCGAGACGACCTCAACACCTGGTGCGATCTGATGGCACGCACCCTCTCCACCAGCGGCGCCCGGCCCGGCGATATCGTCCACAACGCCTTCGGCTACGGCCTGTTCACCGGCGGCCTGGGCAGCCACTATGGCGCGGAACGTCTCGGCTGCACGGTGATTCCCATGTCCGGCGGCAATACCGAAAAGCAGGTGCTGTTGCTGCAGGATTTCGGGGCGCGCGTGCTCTGCGCAACACCCTCCTACGCGCTCAACATCGCCGAAGTCGCCGAGCAGATGGGGGTCGATCTGCGCGCGACGCCGTTGGCCGTCGGCTTCTTCGGCGCCGAACCGTGGAGCGAAGCGCTGCGTGCCGAGCTCGATCGGCGTCTGGGGATACGCGCCGCCGACAACTACGGCCTGTCGGAGATCATGGGGCCGGGCGTGGCCGCCGAGTGCATGGAAGAACGCGCCGGGCTGCACGGCTGGGAGGATCACTTCCTGTTCGAGATCATCGACCCCGAATCGGGCGCACCGCTGCCCATGGGCGCATCGGGTGAACTGGTGATCACCACCCTCACCAAACAGGCGTTGCCGATGATCCGCTACCGCACCCGTGATATCACCCGCCTGACCGATGAGCCCTGTGCCTGCGGTCGTACCCATGTGCGCATCCTGCGCGTCACCGGGCGCAACGACGACATGCTGATCATCCGCGGCGTCAATCTCTATCCCTCGCAGGTCGAGGCGGTGCTGGTGGGTTTCGCGGGCATCGCCCCCTACTATCAACTGGTGGTGCGTCGCGAGGGTTCGATGGACGATCTCACCGTCGAAGTCGAGGCCGCCCCGCAGACCGCCGCGAGCGGTTATCCCGCCCTGGCGCAGGAAATCCGTCACCACATCAAATCACTGATCGGCGTCACCTGCACCGTGGAGATGAAGCGGCCCGGCGAGGTACCGCGTTCCCAGGGCAAGGCGGTACGCGTGCGCGATCTGCGCAAGAACTGATCCCCTCCTGTCTCCCTTCAGCGCCCGCACCCGGTGTGCGGGCGTCGCGCTTTTGGGGAACCGTCCTCCCGGCACCGCACCTAATAGGGGAGACTCGCGCCCCTGCGCGCACCGAGTTGATTTGGTTACACTAGGCCCAACTCCGGTCGCACCCACAACGAAAAAGAGGCTGTAATGCGAACCCCCTGCCATCTGCGTCTGCTTGTCCTGCTGTTACCTGCCCTCCTCGCGCCCTTCGCCTCCGGTGCCGCGGAGACCGTCAGGGTCCACGGACTGGCGATGCACGGCGCGCCCAAGTACGGACCCGATTTCAGACACTTCGACTACGTCAATCCCGATGCCCCCAAAGGGGGAACGGTGCGCCTCGCCTCCATAGGAAGTTTCGACAGTCTCAATCCCTTCATCATCAAGGGCGAGGCCGCCGACGGCATCGGCAGCCTCTACGATTCCCTGACCACCGCCTCGGCTGATGAACCCTTCACCCGCTACGGCCTGCTGGCCGAGTCCATGGAACTGGCCGCGGACCGCTCCTGGATCATCTTCACTCTGCGCCAGGAGGCCCGCTGGCACGACGGCAAGCCGGTCACCGCCGATGATGTGATCTTTACCTTCGAGACTATTCGCCGCGACGGCGCACCGCAGCTGAAGTACTACTACACGGATATCCGCGCGGTGGAGAAGCTGGGCACGCATCGCGTCAAGTTCACCTTCGCCAACGGCGAGAACCGCGAGTTGCCGCTGATCGTCGGCGAGCAGGCGATACTGCCAAAACACTTCTGGGAAGGACGTGAGTTCAACAAAACCAGCCTCGAACCACCGCTGGGCAGCGGTGCTTACAAAATCGATTCGCTGGAGCCGGGACGCTTCATCGTCTACCGTCGCGTCGATGACTACTGGGGGAAGTCGCTTCCGGTCAACATCGGGCAAGACAACTACGATGTCATCCGCTACGACTACTACCGCGATGCCACCGTGGTGATCGAGGCCTTCAAGGCCGGTGAGTTCGATTTCCGCAACGAAAACTCATCGAAGCACTGGGCGACCGCCTACGAGATTCCCGAAGTGGCCGACAAGTTGATGGTCAAGGCGGAGATCGGACACGACCGTCCGGCCGGCATGCAGGGTTACGTCTACAATACCCGCCGCCCGCTGTTTCAGGATGCACGGGTACGCGAGGCCCTCGCCTACGCCTTCGATTTCGAACGCTCCAATCAAACGCTGTTTTACGGTCAGTACACCCGTACCCGCAGCTATTTCCAGAACTCCGAACTGGAGGCCAAAGGGACACCCAGCCCCGCCGAGCTGCAACTCCTCGAACCCTATCGCGACCAGCTCCCGCGGAGGGTCTTCACCGAGGAGTACCAACCTCCGGGGACCGACGGCAGCGGACGCATCCGCGAGAATCTCCGTATCGCCGTCAATCTGCTGAAAGAGGCCGGCTGGTCGATCCAGGAGGGAAAACTGCGCAATGCCGCCGGCGATCCCTTCGAATTCGAGATCATGCTGGTGAGCCCCCTGTTCGAACGCATCACCCTACCCTTTATTCAGACGCTGGAGCGACTCGGCATTACGGCGCGCGTGCGCACCATCGACACCGCACAGTACATCAAACGGCTCGAAACCTTCGATTTCGATCTATTCGTCTTTGTCTGGGGACAGTCGCTCTCACCCGGCAACGAACAGCACAACTTCTGGTCCTCGCCGGCCGCCGAGCAACCGGGAAGCCGCAATTTTGCGGGCATCAAGAATCCGGCGGTCGATGCGCTCATCGACCTGATCGTCAAGGCGCCCGACCGCGAGAGCCTGGTGACCCGCGTGCGCGCTCTGGATCGGGTTCTGCAATGGGGCTTTTATGTCATCCCCCACTGGCACATCGATTACGATCGCCTCGTCTACTGGAACAAGTTCGGGCGACCGGAGATCACCCCGCTGCAAGGCGCACAGTTCAACACCTGGTGGGTCGACCCGGTGAAAGAGGCGCGTCTCAAAGGTCGCATCAAATCGGTGGCGCGCTGATGGACGCCCCATCGAACACAAGCGCAGGAGCGGTGGAAGCCGCGATTATGATTGGGCTTTGTCTCGCGATACCTCGCAATTCATTCGCGGCTTCCGCCGCTCCTACGCGATTCCAACCGGCTGCGCGGTAGACCACGGTGCTTGCCTATATCTTTCGCCGCCTGTTGCTGATCATCCCGACCTTGTTCGGGATCATGGTGCTCAATTTCGTCATCGTACAGGCAGCACCCGGCGGGCCCGTGGAGCAGATCATCGCGCAGGTACAGGGCCTCTCGGTGGAGGCTACGGCGCGCGTCAGCGGCGGCGCCGGGGGTGAAACAGGCGGTGGCACCGGCCAGGGGAAAGTGGCGACTCCCGGCGGCGGCGAAACGCAAGGCAAGTACCGGGGCGCGCAGGGGCTGGATCCGGAATTCATCGCCCAGATCGAGAAGCAGTTTGGCTTCGACAAGCCAGCGCATGAACGCTTCTGGCTGATGATGCAGAACTATCTGCGCTTCGATTTCGGCGACAGTTTTTTCCGTGACCGCTCGGTGATCGATCTGGTGATCGACAAGATGCCGGTCTCCATCTCACTGGGACTGTGGACGACGCTGCTGGTCTATCTCATCTCCATCCCGCTCGGCATCAAGAAGGCGGTCAGGGACGGAACACGCTTCGACGCCGCCAGCAGCATGGTGGTCGTCGTCGGCAACGCCATACCCGGTTTTCTTTTCGCCATTCTGCTGATCGTTCTGTTTGCGGGCGGCCGTTACCTGGATTGGTTTCCGTTGCGTGGCCTGATCTCAGAAGACTGGGAGACACTCGCGTGGCCGCAGCGGATCACCGATTACTTCTGGCACATCACTTTGCCCATCGTCTCCATGGTGATCGGCGGGTTCGCCGGACTGACCATGCTCACCAAAAACTCATTTCTGGAGGAGATCAACAAGCAGTATGTGATGACCGCGCGCGCCAAAGGCCTCACCGAGAATCGCGTGCTCTACGGCCACATCTTCCGCAATGCGATGCTCATCGTTATCGCGGGCTTTCCCAGCGCGTTTATCGGCATACTCTTCACCGGAGCGATGCTCACCGAAATCATCTTTTCGCTCGACGGCCTGGGCCTGCTGGGATTCGAAGCCGCCATCAAGCGCGACTATCCCGTCATGTTCGGCACGCTCTACATCTTCACGCTGCTCGGATTGATCCTCAACCTGATCGGCGATCTGATGTACGTCGCCATCGATCCGCGCATCGACTTCGAGAGCCGGGATGTATAAAAAGCACTCAACGCCAAGACGCAAAGGGCGCAAAGAGATTTCTTTCAATGGCAACCTTTGCGATCTTGGCGTCTTGGCGTCTTGGCGTCTTGGCGTTGAAAAAATTCAATCATGCGTTTGAGCCCACTCAACCAACGCCGTTTGCACAGCTTCCGCGCCAACCGCCGCGGCTGGTGGTCGCTGTGGTTGTTTCTGGTGCTCTTTTTCCTGTCGCTGTTTGCCGAGTTCATCGCTAACGACAAACCAATCCTGGTCTACTACGACGGCGGGCTTTACATGCCTGTCTTCAAGGCCTATCCCGAGACCGACTTTGGGGGCTTCCTGGAAACCGAGGCCGAGTACAAAGACCCCGACGTACGCGAACTGATCAACGAGAAGGGCTGGATCGTCTGGCCGCTGGTGGCGTTCAGCTACGACAGCATCAACTTCTCGCTCACGGTCCCGGCTCCCTCGCCACCCTCGGCCAACAACTGGCTGGGCACCGACGACCAGGGGCGCGACGTTGCGGCGCGCCTGATCTACGGGTTCCGCATCTCCGTGCTGTTCGGACTGACGCTGACCATTCTGAGTTCGATCATCGGCGTCGCAGCAGGTGCGGTTCAGGGCTATTTCGGCGGCTGGACCGATCTCATCTTTCAGCGCTTCATCGAGATCTGGTCGGGCATGCCGCAGCTCTATCTGCTGATCATTCTCGCCAGCGTGGTGGAGCCCAATTTCTGGTGGCTGCTGGGACTGCTGCTGCTTTTCTCCTGGATGTCGCTGGTAGGCGTCGTCCGTGCCGAGTTTCTGCGCGCGCGCAACTTCGACTACGTAAAAGCGGCTCGCGCCCTGGGTGTCAGCAACGGGATGGTGATGTATCGCCACGTCCTGCCCAACGCCATGGTAGCGACGCTCACCTTTCTGCCCTTTATCCTCAACGGTTCGATTACAACCCTGACCGCGCTCGACTTCCTCGGCTTCGGGCTGCCGCCGGGTTCACCGTCACTCGGCGAACTGCTCAATCAGGGCAAAAACAATCTGCAGGCGCCATGGTTGGGATTTACCGCATTCTTCGTGCTCGCGGTGATGCTCAGTCTTCTGATTTTCATCGGTGAAGCGGTGCGTGACGCCTTTGATCCGCGCAAGACAAGATTATGAAAAGCTTTCAACGCCAAGACGCCAAAATGCGAAGAGGTGCTGTCGCTAAGGAGAATTCCGTGTTTCCCGACAAGGGCAGTTCGCTCACGAACCCAATGGTATCTCTCGCGAAGACGCAGAGGTCGCCAGGATGAGTGACAAATACCTTTTGCGGTCTTGGCGTCTTGGCGTTGAGATCCGTGTTCCATGACCACCAACCCTTCGAGCAAACTGCTACAGGTCCGCGATCTGGCGGTCACCTTCGACACACCCGGCGGTGTCGTGGAGGCCGTGCGGAATGTGTCGTTCGACATCGACAAGGGCGAAACGCTGGCACTGGTCGGCGAGAGCGGTTCGGGGAAATCGGTCACCGCACTGTCAATCCTGCAGCTCCTCCCCTACCCGCTCGCCAAACACCCACGCGGCAGCATTCAACTCCGCGGGCAGGAGATCGTCGGCGCGACGGAACCGGTGATGCGCGCCATCCGCGGCGATCAGGTTGGCATGATCTTCCAGGAACCCATGACCTCGCTCAATCCGCTGCACTCCATCGAAAAACAGATCGGCGAAACGCTGCAACTGCATCGCGGCCTCACCCCGAAACAGGCGCGAACCCGTATCCTGGAACTGCTCAACCTGGTGGGATTGAGCAACGTCGAGCAACGCCTCGACGCTTACCCGCATCAGCTTTCGGGCGGACAGCGTCAACGGGTGATGATCGCCATGGCGCTGGCCAACGAGCCCGATCTGTTGATTGCCGATGAACCCACGACCGCACTCGATGTCACCATCCAGGCGCAGATCCTGAAGCTGCTGAAGGATCTGCAGCGTGAACTGGGCATGGCGCTGCTGTTGATCACCCACGATCTCGGTATCGTGCGTAAGGTTGCGGATCATGTGTGTGTCATGCAAAACGGGGCGTTGGTAGAGAGCACGGATCGCGACACCCTGTTCGCTACGCCGCAACACACCTATACCCGACATCTCCTCGCCGCCGAGCCCAGGGGCCACCCGGGTCGACGCCCCGCAGAAGCCAGCGAGATCCTGCGCGCCGAGGATGTCAAAGTCTGGTTCCCCATCAAAGGCGGCCTGCTACGACGTACGATCGACAATATCAAAGCCGTTGATGGCATATCCCTCACCATCAGGGAGGGACATACCGTGGGCGTGGTCGGCGAAAGCGGTTCGGGCAAGACCACGCTTGGCATGGCATTGCTGCGTCTGGAGCGCAGTCGCGGGGGGATTCGTTACAACGGTCGCGAACTGCAGGGACTGAAGAACAAGGCTATGCGGCCGCTGCGCCGCGAACTGCAGGTGGTGTTTCAGGATCCCTATGGCAGTCTGAGTCCGCGCCTGTCGGTGGGACAGATCATCGGCGAGGGACTGGACGTGCACGCGCTTGGTGCAAATGACGCCGAGCGCGAGGCGCTCATCGTTCAGGCCCTCGAAGAGGTGGGACTGGATCCCGCCAGTCGCCATCGTTATCCGCACGAGTTCTCCGGCGGTCAACGCCAGCGTATCGCCATCGCCCGCGCCATGGTGCTGAAACCGCGACTGGTGGTGCTGGATGAGCCGACGTCGGCACTCGATATGTCGGTGCAGGCTCAGATTGTCGATCTGCTGCGGGAACTGCAGCAGCGCCACCGCCTCGCCTACCTCTTCATCAGTCACGATCTCAAAGTGGTCCGCGCGCTCAGCGATGAGGTGATCGTGATGAGAAATGGTCGGGTTGTCGAACAAGGAAGCGCCGAACAGATCTTCGATGCGCCTCAACACCCCTACACCCAGGCCCTGATGGCCGCGGCCTTCCAGCTAGAGACCCTCGTTCCGTGATATGCGCAATTATTTCGCGAGCAACGATCTCTGGTGTGAATCTGTCATGACATGTGGTGCTAGACTACCTAGTGAACAAGTCATGAATAACAGGATTGGCAGGACGACACCCCGAGGATCGCGTATTTGCCACCGGGGGTGCGGCTGTCAGGGCGCAAGGGGCAGTGCGGTATGGATCAGAGACTGGTCGACCCAGTCGATCTGGCAGATGTCGGTCGTGGTCTGGAACAACACAGCCGGCATCTTCGACTGCTGGCTACGGCGGTTCATGAGATCAACCGGATCAATGATATTCCCCTCATACTGCAACGATTGGTAGAGGTGGCGCTGCAGCTTACTGATGCCGGTTGCGGTGCTGCCGGCGTCATGAACGGTCAGCACATGGCGTTCCAACACTACCTGGCAAACGGTGAGTGGCGCGGCATCGATTTTACCTTCGCGCCAGGCTACGGAGTTCCGGGCCAGGTCATACTCACCAAGCGTCCCTACCTGAGCAACCATGCCGCTACCGATCCGCACGTCATTCCCGAGATTCGTGAAGCCCTGCAGATTTATAACCTGCTCAATTGTCCGATTCTTTCCGCGGATGACGAATTGCTCGGCAGTTTCGAAATCCACAACACCCGCGACTACCGTCCCTTCGACGCCCATGACCAGATGATGCTTGAGACTCTGGCTGCAGCCGCCTCGATTGCCATGCAGAACGCCCGCAACACGGAGGCAAGAGTCCAAGCCCAGGATGCCCTGACGAATTCCGAACAGCGTTACCAGGCTTTGCTGGAAGGCGCGAGCGACGCCATCCTGGTGGCCGATGCCAGCACCGGCATTCTCCTCGAAGTCAACCAAAAGGCCCAGCAACTGACCGGTCGCACTCGCGAGGAACTGGTGGGCCAACCGCAGACCCTGCTCCATCCCGAGGAACTGGCTCACTACCACCGCGCCAGATTCGCCGAGAATGGAGTAGCGGGACACACGGTCCATACCGACGCGCTGCTGGTGCATAAAGACGGCCGCCGCATTCCGGTGGAGATCGGCGCGACCGTCATCGAACTGGGAGACCAGCGGCTCATTCAGGGCATCTTTCGTGATCTCTCCCAGAACCTGATCACTCAGGAAAAGCTGCGCCGGTATGCCAAACTGTACGAGGCGACCTCGGAAGGAATCGTCATCACCGATGCGACCCGCGGGATCGTTGACGTCAATCCCGCCTTTTGTCAGGTCACCGGCTACCGGCGCGAAGAGGTGATCGGTAAAAATCCCAGCATGCTGCAATCCGGCCGCCACGACGCCGCTTTCTATCAGGCGATGTGGGAATCGATCAAAGCCACCGGACACTGGCGCGGCGAGGTGTGGAATCGGCGCAAGAACGGTGAGATCTACCCGGAATGGTTGAGCATCAACGCCGTCTACGATGAGAAAGGCGAAATCGTCAACTTCGTGGGCGTCTTCACCGATATCTCCACCATCAAGGAGTCGCAGGAACGCCTCCAGCGTCTCGCTCATCACGATCCCCTCACCGACCTGCCCAACAAACTGCTTTTTGGAGCAAGGCTCTCCCACGCGCTGCATCGCGGTCACCGCGATCAAACCATGGTGGCTGTCCTGTTTCTGGATCTCGACCGTTTCAAAAACGTCAACGACACCTTGGGACACCCCGCTGGGGACAAACTGCTCTGCCAGGTTGCAGCCCGCCTCAAGCTCTGCGTGCGCGAGGACGATACCGTCGCCCGCCTGGGGGGCGATGAATTCACCATCATCCTCGAGAATGTGAAAGATGCGCGCGACATCGTCCCGGTCGCTCAGAAGGTCATTGACGCGTTGAAAACACCCTTCTCATTGAGCAATCAGGATCTGTTTATCACCGTCAGCATCGGGATCAGCGTCTTCCCCGAGGACGGTACCGACAATGACACTTTGCTCAAGAACGCTGATTCGGCGATGTACTGCGCCAAGGACCATGGCCGCAACAACTACCAGTTCTATACCAGGGAGCTGACCCAAGAAGCTTGCGAACGCCTGGCTTTGGAAACCAGCCTGCGGCGCGCGCTCGAGCACAAGGAGTTCGAACTCCACTACCAGCCGCAATACTGCCTGCGCCGCGAAGCGCTGGTCGGCGCCGAAGCGCTGGTGCGCTGGCGACATCCGGAACTGGGCATGGTCAGCCCGGCGCGTTTTATTCCGATCGCCGAGGAGATCGGACTTATCGAACCGCTCGGGCGTTGGATACTGGACACCGTCTGCACTCAGGCCAGGTTCTGGGATGACGCGGGTTTTCCCGCAATTGTGATAGCGGTGAACCTGTCAGCCATGCAGATCATGCGCGGCAGCGTTGTACAAACGGTTCGCGACTGCCTGACCGCTGCCGGAATTCCCGGAAACCGACTGGAACTGGAACTTACGGAAAGCGTTTTCATGGGCCGGCGCGCGCAGGTTGTCGAAACCCTCGATGCGCTAAAGGAACTGGGCGTCTCGCTGGCCATCGACGATTTCGGTACCGGTTACTCGTCGTTGAGGTATCTCAAGCGCCTGCCCATCGACAAACTCAAGATCGATCAATCGTTCGTTCACGAGATACCGGGCGACGAAAACGATGCCACCATCGCCCGCGCCATTATGGCCCTGGGCCGCAGCATGCAGATGGTGGTGATTGCCGAAGGCGTCGAAACCCGTGAGCAGGAGGAGTTTCTGCGCCAGGAGGATTGCGACTGTATCCAGGGCTACCGATTTGGACGCCCGGTTGCGGCTGCCGTGTTCGAGCGCTTCCTGCGCAATCCCAACGGCCTGTTGAACAGCCACTGAGAGACTCTGTCCCTCGATCGGGATCAACGCGTTCGCTGCGCCTGCGCCCATACCGCCTGTGCACATCGCAAACCATTTTGCCGTATGCTTAGTTTAAAGGGGTTTCGCCGGGGAGGAACCAACCATGCACCCGTTGACGCTCGCTGTCATCACATTCGTCGTAATGCTGACCGGCTGCTCGGACCAGGACAAAGCCGCCGATTCGAAACGCGACCACATCTGGAAATCGCAGACTCAATCGATCGAGAAGGCGCGCAGCGCCGAAGAGGAGATTCGCAAAGCATTCAGCCGGCGCGACAGGGAGGCCGATCAGCAATCACGCTAAGCCGGGAACCAAATCGGCGCCATCCATATCGGCGTCGGTGTATACGACACCGCTCTCCAACGCCTGCAAGTAACCCACGAGGATCTCGTGCGTGTCGCCGATGTCTTCATTCAGAATCCCGTGGCGTTCAGAGGGAATCACGTGCAGTTTTTTTGCCGGCGACGCCAGTTTCATCATAAGAATCTCCGCACTCCTCGGATCGACGACCTTGTCCTCATCGCCCTGCATCACCAGCACCGGGCACGTGACCTCCTTCAGACGTTTCTCCGCCTGATCGACCAGCAGCCGCAGTTCGTAGAGTCCCCGCACCGGTATATTGCGGTAATTGATGCGAGGATGTTCCGATTCGTTGAGTCGAAACGGGATGATGCCTTCGAACAAGGGGAGCCAACTCGCCACCCGGTTGGCCCCGTGCAGCAAGGGCACGAAAATCATGTTGCGGTTGCGGAACCGCAGCGGCACCGACACCGCGCATACCCCGGCCAGGCGATGCGGGTGCTCGGATGCCAGCAACAGCGACAATGCGCCTCCCGTAGAGAAACCTATGATCACCACCCGTTCGACCAATTGCGACAGAATCTCGTAACCGCGCCTTGCCGACGCCAGCCAATCCTCCCATTCCCGGTCACGCAGATCCCAGGGCGACGTTCCATGGCCTTTAAGGCGGATGCCAAGCACCGTGTAGCCCTGCGCCTCCAGTTTGGCACCGAACTCGGCCAGTTCGGCAGGCGAGGCAAGAAAGCCATGGACCAGCATGATGCCCAGGGGGCGCGGCTGCGACGGTTGCAGCAGGAAGGGTTCGCCGCTTTCGCTCGCGGTCTCCTGACTATTGATGGCGGCGTGCCGCGGCTTGTGGTATTGGGCGCGATCCCATGTGTAACTCACGCACTCATCATCGAAATAGTAGACCGCGAGTTGTTGCGGAGTCAGTTCTCCGACGGTTTTCTGCGCTGTCCGCAACGCTGTCGAAACGGCGGCAATCGGATCGGCCTCGTTGGCATAAACCGCAATCGGGTTTTCGAGCCGGATACTGTGAAACTCGTGCTCCTCGCGCAGCTTGGGAAGGAAGTGGTAGTAAGACTCGTCCCTCTGCACCAATCCGGCTTCGCTCACCACGGCGAAGAACTGCTCGATACCCTGGCATTGACCGGCGGCCATGCTGCGGTAACAGTCCGGGTTGCGCAGACTGCGATGCAGATACACGGTAGGTTCCTGCTGCAGTTTTTTGAGCGTGACATAGACGATGCGGTCGAACACCTCGCGTTTACAGCGGGTTTCGCCACGATTGATCAACTGCATGATGAGACTCGAGGCCAGATGGCTCAGGTTGATCGTCACGCCTTCGTACATGCGGTGCATGTAGAGGTTGCGAATACGCAGCGATTTATTACGCAACCACCGCGCGGCGGCCCGATCCGTCCAGCGCTCGCCGTTGCGCGACAGAGCCAGCATCTGGTCAATATTTTCGATATTGCGCGTGAAGTGGCGAAAGAGGCTGAGTTCCCAGTGCTTCCAAAAGGAGGCAGGATCCACCGGGTCACCGAGTCGGATATCCATGTCGGTATCACGTAACAGGATATTGCCTTCGATGAGCAACTCCTCGGTCAGACGCCGGCTCAAACCGCGCGACACCAGCTCCACTCCCCGATGCAGCAGATTGCCGCCGATGCGAATCGGGTAAAAGGTGATATTGGCCGGGACGATGAGCGAGGGTTTGCGTGCCGCCTTGAGAAGATCGCTCTCGTGCTCCAGCCCCAGATGCGCCATCCATTTCTCGATACGGGCGTCGTCTCCGTGTTGAAAGGCATTGTTGATCGCAGCCTTCAGCGCATCGAGCGCCAGCGCCAGCAGTGCCGCCCCGGTGTGGTGTTTACGGCGCTCACGCGCGGTCGGCGAATAGATGCTGTAACGCCCCTGTTTATCGAGTACCCGACGATCCTTCACCATGCCTCCCTCGGGGAAGACGATCACCTTGCGTCCACGCAGGATCTCCTCGGCGAGAAACGGCAACAATCGGGGATGCTTGTTGGGTACGGCGCCCAGGCTGAGGAGGTAGTTGGAAAAGACATCGCCTTCCTTGAAAAACTCACTCGAAGCGATGGAGCGACAGTAGGCGCCGGTTTCCTGGTAGATCAGGTATTGAGGAATAAAGGTTTCGAATCGGGCAAAGTGATTGAAAAGAAAGATCTGGCCGTTGGCGATCTGGCCTTCGCTGTGATGAAGTTTGATATTGACCTTCAGCAGCTTCTTGATGGTAGTGATCGCCCTTACCGACCACTCGTAGGTGGAAGGGCTTATCTCTGTATGAAACGTCGACTCCATTATTCTGACTGACGCATAGTCTGTGATCGTGCTTTGACTTTACACCGCGTGTTCCCTATAGAGTAGACCCAGTCACCTGCCGATACCTAACAGTCCCCTGCTCCTCACCGGCTGTGCAGGCAGGAAAAACCTACGCAGGACGCCATACTGACACTATGACAACCGAAAACCCGACCGCACTCAACCTGCTGAGCGAAATTCGTCCGCGCGACCTACCGCAACCGCGTCAAGCTGCCATGGCACTGATTCAGGCCTGTACGCGCGCCGATGTCACCACCGATGAACTGGCGGAATTGGCATGCCAGGATGCGACGCTCACCGCGGAGTTGTTGCGCGTGGTCAATACGCCTTTTTTCGGCCTGGGCAGGGAAGTGACGTCGGTGAAACGGGCGGTTACCGTGCTGGGAAACCGGGCGTTGCGCAACCTCGGACTCTGCCTCGCCGTGCGCGATGCCCTGCGTCCGGATGCGATCTCCGGCCTCGATCCCGCGCATCACTGGGAGGATGCATTACGCCGTGCCACCAGTGCCCGGCTGCTGGCCAAAGCGCTCGGTCAGGACGCCGACGAGTGCTTTACCCTTGGGCTGCTTCAGGACTGCGGCCTGCTGGTCATGTTCATGCGCTGGCCCGAACGGCTGGAGGAATTGCCGGAGATCCTTGCAGCCGATCCCGACAACCGCTACGCGCTTGAACAGCAGCACTTCGGCGTGACTCACGACCAGGTGGCCGCCTACCTGGCTCGACAGTGGGGCTTGCCCGAGGAGATAGCCGCCCTGCTCGACCAGCATCACCACTGCGGGACGGCAGCGCCCGAAGAGATAGAGACCCGTTGTCGCATACTCTACTGCGCCGACTGGCTGGCCGCGGTCTATTCGGTCGAGGACAAGACCCACGTCATCGACAGGTGCCGCAAATTACTCCGCAAGCACTTTGATTTTGACTCGCACACCGCCGATCAGCTGCTGATAGCGGTGCCGGAGACGGTGGAAGAAGCCGCTGCGGCCCTCAGCCTGACAATTCCCCAGCAAAGCGATTTCCAGGACATTCTGCGCGAGGCCAACCTGCGGCTCAGCGAGGAGAACCTGAGCTATCAGGAACTCACATGGCGTCTGGAACAGACCCTGCGCGAACGCGATCAGTTGGCCGCGGAACTCGACCGCGAGATCGAGATGGCGCGCGAGATCCAACGCAGCCTGTTGCCGCCACCGCTGGACGATGCGCTGATCGTCGGCGTCAATGTCCCGGCACGTGACCTCTCCGGTGACTTCTACGACTTTTTCCGCCTGCCCGACGGCAAAATTTTCTTCAACCTGGGCGACGTATCCGGTAAAGGGATGAACGCCGCTTTGCTGATGGCCAAGACCACCAGCCTGTTCCGCTGCCTGGGTAAACGCATTCACGATCCGGCGCAGTTGCTCACCCAGATCAACGATGAAATCTGCGAAACCACCATTCGCGGCATGTTCGTTACCATGATTGCCGGGCTCTATGACCCCTCGCGGGGCACCATCCGCATCGCCAATGCCGGCCATCCGCCGGCGCTTTTGTTCCGCGGTACCAAGTTGAGGCAGTCGTTCGGTGCTCAGGCACCACCCCTGGGAATAGTGCCGGGGATGGATTTCCCGGCCGGCGAGGTCAGTCTGGACGGCGGCACACTGGTCATCGTCTCCGATGGCATCACCGAAGCGAAGCGTATCGACGGACAGGCATTAGGCGTTAAGGGATTGGTGGAGATGATCACCACCTCGGAATCCCAGGCCCCGCGCGATCGCGTGGAGCGAATCGTCCAGCAGTTGCGCGCCACACCCGAGGCGCTGCACGATGACATGACGATACTGATGGTGGGCAATCACCATGGGCAGGGTTGAACAGCTTCTCACGCTCCGCGTGCCGGCCGAAGCCGCGGCGCTGAAAGTCGTCCGCGAACAGCTTCAGAACGCGCTGGAAGGGACCGGGGTCGATGGCGATACGCGGCATCAATTGGTGGTTGCGGTGAACGAGGCCTGTATGAACGTTATTCAGCACGCCTACGGGGCACAGCGATCGGGCGATATGGTGCTGATGCTGGAGCGCGAATCGGGTTGGCTCACGTTCCGGATTATCGATTTTGCACCAACCGTGGACACCAGCACGCTGCAACCGCGAGACTTGTCCGAAGTGCGACCCGGTGGTTTGGGTCTGTCATTGATCCATAAGATCATGGACGAAATCCGCTACCCCGCACCCCCGCCCGATGGCGGTAACGTGTTGGAAATGCGCAAACGGTACCCACCCGCGATAGCCGATGGAGGCTAGATCCGATAGGCTGTTGGTCACAAGCGTAGGAGTAGGTCAATGGAGTACCCGGTACACGTGGAGGGGCAATTCACAGTCATCGCGCTCACCGGTGATGTGGATCTGCAGCAATCGCCACAGGCTCGCAAGCAGATATTGCATCACGTACGTGCCAGCGCACATGTCTTGATCGATCTCTCGGCTGTGAAGTATATCGACAGCTCAGGCGTTGCAACCCTGGTGGAGGGGTTTCAGCTGGCGCGCGAGCAGGGCCGGGTATTCGGGCTGGCCGGCGTCAGTGATACCGCCATGCAGGTGCTGCATCTGGCGCGGCTCGACAAGGTATTCGCCATCCGCAGCTCCATTACCGACTGGCTTCAGGAACCTCTGGAACGCTGATGCGCACCGCTGTAGAACAACTGGGGAGGCGCGTCTACGGGGCGATCGAAGAGCTCGGCTATATCACCACGCTGCTGGGCGAGTGTCTCTACTGGCTGATTTTCGGCGCTTCGCGACGTCAGGCGGTACGCCTCGACAGTGTCTTTCGCGAGGCGATGCAGATCGGCGTCCAGGCTATCCCCATCGTTGCGGTACTCTCCTTCGCCGTCGGCATCATGCTCGCAATCCAGGGTATCGAAACATTGAAGAAGTTCGGCGCCGAGGCGCAGGTGGTGGTCGGCATTGCACTCTCGGTGACGCGCGAGTTTGCGCCACTTATCGTTGGCATTCTGGTGGCCGGCCGCTCGGGATCGGCGATCACGGCGCGCATCGGCACCATGCATGAGTCGCAGGAGATCGATGCGCTACGGGTGATCGGCGTCAATCCCGTGCGCTATCTTGCTGCTCCCCTGCTGCTGGCGATGCTGATCATGGTTCCAACACTCACCATACTCGCCGACTTCATGGGGCTGCTGGGCGGCGGCGTGTTTACCGCCGCCGAACTGGGCAACTCGCTAAGCGTCTACGGCTCGCAAACGCTCGAGGTGCTGACCACGGAGGACATCTACCAGGGCCTGGTCAAAAGTATGGTGTTTGCAGTCATCATCACGCTGGTGGGTGTGGCCAACGGTTTTCAGGTTCGTGGCGGTGCCGAGGGTGTCGGCCGTGCGACAACCCGTGCGGTGGTGCTCTCCATCAGCGGCATCGTGGTCTCCGACATGATCTTCACCTACTTCCTCAATCGCTAGATACCGGGGCATGACGATTCCGCCACGCGAACCGCTGATCGAAGTCACGGACCTGGTCACCCACTACGGTGAACGCCAGATCCTCAAAGGGATCAATCTCACCGTTCATCGCGGTGAGATCATGGTGATCATGGGCGGCAGCGGATCGGGCAAAAGCACACTGCTCAGGCATCTGCTCGGGCTTGCCCATCCCACATCGGGCAGCATCCGCCTGCTGGGGCGCGACATCACCCGCATGAGCGGTCGCGAACTCGATGCCCTGCGCAAGGAGATGGGGGTCGCCTTCCAGGGCGGTGCGCTGTTCGGCTCGATGACGGTCGGCGAAAATGTGAGCATGCCGCTGCGCGAGCACACACGGCTCGACCGCAACACCATTGAAATCATGACCCGCATGAAACTCGAAATTGTCAATCTGGCCGGCTTCGAAAAGCTCAAACCCGCTGAACTTTCGGGGGGCATGATCAAGCGCGCCGCTCTGGCGCGGGCCGTGATCATGGATCCGAAAATGCTTTTCTTCGACGAGCCCTCGGCGGGACTCGACCCCGTCGCCGCGGCGGAACTGGACGAGCTTATCCTCAAACTGCGCAGTGCGCTCAATATCACTATCGTGGTGGTGACCCATGAATTGGAGAGCGCTTTCAAGATCGCCGATCGCATCACCGTGCTCGATCATGGTGAAATCCTCCTGACCGGCAGTGTCGACGAGGTGCGCAACTCCGATCACGAACGTATTCAGGGCCTGATCAACCGCCTGCCGCGTGAATTGGAACCGGATGTCGACGCCTACCTGCGGCGTCTGACAGGACGTCCGTAAACGATATGACCGCGCTCGACTCCCTGCCAGGCGGCGAAACGATTGGCACCATCGGACATACCCGACAACACCTGCAGATGCAGGCAACGCTTGATCGTCGATTGGTTCCGTCAACCAGCACCCGCCTGTGGTATCTTCAGTCCAACTTTTCGAAGCTTTCGATGTGCCCGGCAGTCTGAGCACTCAATAAGCGGCGACAGGGTTTATTGGGCAACAATAAAAATTCATCGAGATGAAACGCGACAACGTCAATTATCTTCTGGTCGGCCTCTTCACCCTGACCATGTTCGGGCTGCTGCTGGTGGTGCTGTTCCGTATCACCGGGCGTGATGTCAGCGCCGAACAGTACTACGCTCTGTTCGAGCAGGTGCCGGGCGTGCGCAGCGGCACCGCAGTCACCTACGGCGGTTTTCGTATCGGCCAGGTGCTGGCCATCACGCCGCAGCGCGACGCGGCGCGCACGCGTTATCGGCTCACTCTGGCGATCCGTTCCGACTGGAAAATCCCCGAAGACAGCGTCGCCTATATCATTGCCCCCGGGCTGCTTTCGGACAAAGTGGTCAATATCGAAGAGGGACGCAGCACCCAACAGCTGAAATCGGGCGCCACGCTGAGCGGGGCTGATCCGCAGGATATCTTCGTCACCATGAACCGCGTCGCCCTGGAGATGGAGAATCTGTCACGCAACGGCATCCGTCCCTTGTTGACCAACCTCAACGAACACGTCGACCGTCTCGCCACCGATGTGGGTGACAAGCTGGGCCGGGTGACCAGCGAAGTGGAACGTTTGCTTGGCAACCTCAACGATAGCGCCGGCGAACTCAACAAACTGATGAGTCCCGATAATCGTCAGCGGGTAGTCACCTTGCTCGATCAGAGCGAACGCATTACCCGTGACCTGGCACAACTCGCCGGCGAATTTCAAGGCGCAGGCAAGCAACTCGAAAACCTGCTCAGCGAATCTCACGCGTTAGTGACGGAGAATCGTACCGACCTGCGTATGGCGGTCGAAACCCTGCGTGACTCACTGAGTACCGTCTCGCAGAACATGGACAGCATCGTCCACAATCTGGAGAGCACCAGCCGCAACTTCAGCGAATTCAGCCGCGAGATTCGCCACAATCCCGGTCGACTGCTGAGTGGAGAATCACCCGCCGACAAAGCCACGGAGGCGGCGCAATGAACAGCATTCTCCGCACCATTCTGCTCCCACTCACCCTGGGCGCTTTATTGACCGGTTGCGTGGGCTCCGGCGCCCTGCCCGAACAGCGTTTCTATCGCCTGCCGGAGCCTCGGCCGACGCCTGTAGCCAACCCGGTCATTACCCGGTCGTTGGGCATCCCGCGCCTGCGGGCGAACGGGCTCTACCACGAACGTGCGCTTCTCCATTTCGTCCCCGAGCAGCCGCTGGATCTGCGTCCCTACCACTATCACCACTGGAGCGACTCGCCGACGCTGTTGATCCGCGATCACCTGGCCAGCTATCTGGGCGCTGCGGGTGCTGTCCGCGAGATTTCACGCTTTCAGGATGAGGGCCGCGCCGAGCAAAAACTCTACGGCCGGCTGATCCGTTTCGAACGCGAGGTGACGACTACCCGCATCGTGGTTCACATCGCACTGGAGTTCAGCCTGGACGCGGGCCATCAGGTACTGCTCCCTGCGAAACGCTATGAGGTGCGACAGGAGGCCGCCGACCGCACGGTACACAGTACGGTGCAGGCCTTCGGAACGGCCCTGGAAGCGATCTACGGAGAGTTGCTGGCCGATCTGCGCACCGTTACGCGCTGATCAGCCACCCACCCCTTGCATCAGCGCCCCTATCGCCGCCGCCAGATCGGGCGAACGCGCCGGATTGCGAAAGCTCTCCAGCAGCAGCGCCCGCATCCCCGGTACGAAAAGCAGGTCGCGCATCACCATCGGAAAGAGTTCTCCGCCCGCCGTACTGCCCGCCAGGGCCTCCAGGTAGCGCAGACGCAGCACTTCGTCCTCCAGGGCCTCCCGCGCGCGACCGGCAATCGCGATATTCGTGAAGCGCACGTCCGCGCCAAGCAGGTACTGGCAACCAAAAGAGCACCTGGCAGCCGTCTAGGCTGAAATGGCCAACGCTATGTCGCGCTGCGAGGATCTGAAGCAGTGCGCTGCCGGTTGAACGTTTCCCGAGGTTTCACGCGGGCGGTGGTTCGTCAGCGCTTGCTGCGCACAATCTGGTATGCACGCCCGAAATAGCCGAATGGCGCGCTCCAGATATGCACCAGCCGGGTGAACGGCAAGAACAGAAAGACCGACATACCGAGGAACATGTGAAATTTGTAGACCGGGCTCACTTCCATGACCAGCTTCGGATCAGGATGTAGATAGAGAATGCTCTGCACCCACTCCGCAAGTCTGAGCATCGTCTCGGGGTTGCCGCCGCTGGCATGCTGGATGGAGGTCGGGATGGTCAGCAAGCCGGCCGCGGCAGTCAGGGCCAGCCAGCCCAGGATATTGATGTCCATCCAGCGTGAGGCTGAACGCACACGTGAATTAGTCATGCGCCGGAACCAGAGATACACTGCTCCGATGAGGCATGCGCCGCCTAACACCGTGCCGGCGATAATGGCAATCCACTGATGGGTCATGTCGGAAATTCCGAGCGCCAGAAATACAAAGTGTGGCGTCAGCAGCCCGATAATGTGGCCAAGAAACAGTCCGATGATGCCGTAATGAAAGAAGTTGCTGGCGAAGCGCATACCGCCTTTCGACAGAAGCTGGCTGGAATCGCTCTTCCAGGTGTATTGCTCATTGTCGAAACGGATCCAGCTGCCCAGCAGAAACACGGTGGTGGCAATGTAGGGATACACTCCAAAGATGAAGTTATGCAGCAATTCCATAGTCGGCTCCTTTTTGATATCCGAGGTTGGCTGTATTCACTTGTGTACTCACAAGGAGCGGAGGTGGGCGCTGCATGATGGCGCCGCCCAGTTGACCGGCGGATCGAAATCGCCATCATCGAGGCAGGGA
The DNA here is from genome assembly GCA_008501635.1 of Pseudomonadota bacterium. Taxonomy (NCBI): domain Bacteria; kingdom Pseudomonadati; phylum Pseudomonadota; species Pseudomonadota bacterium. Next base: position 26,360 of record QQUJ01000001.1, on the reverse strand, counting down.
TCCGTTTTCACCGTGGCGGCCGGTGTGACCGGATCGCCTGCCTGCCCGACCAGCAAGCTGCGCGATTCGACAAGATGCACCAGCCTGGCATAACTGCTGCCCGCCTCTTCGAGGTTGGTGCATAGTTGCCTGAGAACCTTGTTCCAGCGAGAAAGAAATACCTTGTCCTCCCCCGCCTCCAGCATTGAGACGAATTCCAGCATCAGCGGCAGGAAATCGGGTAGTTCCCTGGTATTGATCTCGAATCCGCAATTCTTGTAGAACTCGCTCAAATCAATGAGCGCCGGCCCCCGGTTCTTGTCCTCACCGAGCAGATGATGCGTCAGGTGCAGGCTGTGCTCCGGCACCATGTCGAAGGTGCGCACATACTCTTCTTCCACGGCCGTGGGGTCGGCCGAGGCCAATGCTTCAAGCTCCGCAAGGAAAACGGCGAGGACGGTACGCTCGTCCGGAGAAAAATCGCCCTGGGCGGCAATCGCGGTGCGAATTTCCGGCAGCGCCTCGCGCAGGGTGGCGTCTGGATATCCCAGCAGGGTTGAAACGATACGGTAGAACATGATGCGGTCTCCTCTCAGTGCTCGTCGGCGGTCGGTGCGGGTTGTTTGGGTTCGACCGTTTCCTTGCGCCGCTCAGGGAACAGCGACTTGCTGCTTATACCTGGCGAGGAATCGTTGCCGAAGGTGAAACCGATCTGGCCCTGGAAGCCGTAGGGGTCCTCCTGATTCAGTTCATCGTGGCCGGTGGGGATGACAAAGCGATCTTCGTAGTTGGCGATGGCCAGCAACTTGTACATGTCCTTTGCTTGTTGCTCGCCCAGACCGACGGCGTCGAGGGTGCGGGTATCGGCTCTGCCGTCCACATGCACAGAGCGCTGGTAGGAGCGCATGGCCAGGAGCTTGTTGATGGCATCGCGGATGGGTTCTATCCTGCCAGCAGTCAGCAGACTCGCCAGATACTGCAGGGGTATACGCAGCGCGTCACCCGTGGGGATAGCGCCGTCCGGCTCCGTTGGCAACTGATCCTGGTCAATGGCGGACTGCACGGGAGAGAGCGGCGGCACGTACCAGACCATGGGCAGGGTGCGGAACTCGGGGTGTATCGGAAAGGCGATCTTCCATTCCATGGCCATTTTCCAGATCGGCGATTTGCGTGCCGACTCGATCCAGTCCTCCGGCACACCATCGCGTCTTGCGGCTGCGATAACCTCTGGATCGTTGGGATCCAGGAAGATGCTGCGGTGGGCTTCGTAGATGTCCTGCTCGTCCGAGGTCGAAGCAAGCTGCTCGATCTTGTCGGCGTCATAGAGCATAACGCCGTTGTAACGGATACGGCCAACGCAGGATTCGGAACACGCCGTCGGCATGCCGGACTCGACGCGCGGGTAGCAGCCGATACACTTCTCGGCCTTGCCCGACTCCCAGTTATAAAACACCTTCTTGTAGGGACACGCAGATACGCACTGGCGCCAGCCGCGGCACTTGTCCTGGTCGACCAGTACGATGCCGTCCTCCTCGCGCTTGTAAATCGAGCCGGAGGGACAGGCGGCGACGCAGGCAGGGTTGAGGCAGTGGTTGCACATGCGCGGCAGGTACATGTGGAAGGTGTTCTCGAATTGCGCGTAGATCTGCTTTTCGAGACCCTTCATGTTCACGTCCCTGGCGCGCTTGTCGTACTCGCCGGCCAGGTCATCTTCCCAGTTAGGCCCCCATTCGATCTTGTCCATTTTCGCACTGGTGATCTGCGAGATCGGCCGCGCGGTCGGTGCCGCCTCGGACAGTGGTGCATTCTGCAGGTGCGCGTAGTCGAAGGTGAAGGGCTCATAGTAGTCGTCTATTTCCGGCATGTCCGGATTGGCGAAAATGTTGAGCAGGCGCCACAGCTTGCTGCCGGACTTCAGTTGCAGCTTGCCATTCATCAGTTCCCAGCCGCCGCGCCAGACTTCCTGGTTTTCCCACTGCTTGGGATAGCCGATCCCGGGTTTGGACTCGACGTTGTTGAACCAGGCGTACTCGACGCCTTTGCGGTTACTCCAAATGTTTTTGCAGGTGACCGAACAAGTGTGACAGCCGATGCACTTGTCGAGGTTGAAGACGAGGGCGAATTGGGCACGAACTTTCATGCGAATCTCCTATCTATTCCGTATCAACGCGGGCCGATGCCGACAGGGTTGAGTTGCACTTCGCCTTCCGGCGTCAGCGGTCGTTCCAGCCAATCCACGTCCTGATCCGCAATCTTATGCACCACAACGAACTCGTCGCGCTGGGTGCCGACGGTACCGTAGTAGTTGAAGCCGTAGGCCAGCTGGGCGTAGCCGCCGACCATGTTGGTCGGCTTGACCACCACGCGCGTCACCGAGTTGAGGATGCCGCCGCGCTTGCCGGTAGAGGGCGAGCCGGGAACGTTCACGGTCTTCTCCTGGGCGTGGTACATCAGCGCCACGCCGCGCGGAACGCGCTGCGAGACAACGACGCGGGCTACCGTGGCGCCGTTGCCGTTCACCGCCTCGACCCAGTCGTTGTCCGCCAGGCCGATGCTCCTGGCGTCATCCTCGGCGATCCAGAAGTAAGGGCCGCCGCGAAACAGGTTGAGCATGCGCAGGTTGTCCTGGTAGGTCGAGTGGATACCCCACTTCGAGTGCGGCGTGATCCAGTTGAGCACCAGGTGCGGTTTCTTCCTGATGGCAGCCGGCGCAGCCTCGATCGCTTTCATATCGAGACCCGGCCGGAAGGCGCAGAAACCCTCGCCGAAGTCCAGCATCCACTCGTGGTCCTGGTAGAACTGGGCACGGCCGGTCAACGTGCGGAACGGGATGTGCTCGTGGATATTGGTGTAGCCGGCGGTGTAGGAGACCTTCTCCGACTCGATGCCCGACCAGGTCGGCGCGGTGATGATCTTGCGCGGTTGGGCCTGGATATCGCGGAAGGTGATCTTGTCCTCCTGGCGACCAGCGTACAAATGGTGGTGATCCACGCCGGTTTTCCGTGACAGCGCTGTCCAGGACTTGTGCGCCACTTCGCCATTTGTTTCCGGCGCCATGCGCAGCACCGCCTCGCAGGCGGCGATGTCATCAGCGATGCTCGGCATGCCGTTGGAGATACCGTCCTCGAGGACAGTGCCGTTACGCACTTTCAGTTCCTCGTACTCTATCTCGGTATTCCAGTCGATGCCTTTGATGTTGTTGCCAAGCTTGGTCATCAGCGGACCAAGCGCGCAGTACTTCTTGTGCGTGTTCGGGTAGTCGCGGTCGACGACCTTGAGCAGTGGCAGCGTTTTGCCTGGAATCGGTTCGCACTCGCCGCGTTTCCAGTCCTTGACACCGAGAGGTTGCGCCAGCTCAAAAGGCGAATCGTGGTGCATCGGCAGCGCGACGACGTCCCTGCGCGTGCCAAGATGCTTCTCGGCGAGCTTGGAGAACGTCTTGGCGATGTTCTGGAAGATCTGCCAGTCGGACTTCGATTCCCAGCCCGGGTTCACAGCCTCGGCCAGCGGGTGGATGAAGGGGTGCATGTCCGTGGTGTTGAGGTCGTGCTTCTCGTACCAGGTAGCGGTCGGCAGGATGATGTCGGAATAGGCACCAGTGGAATTCAAGCGGAAGTTGATGTCCACCATTAGATCGAGCTTGGCGGTCGGGCCATTCTCATGCCATTTGATTTCCTCACAGGCTTGCCCGTCGGTGCCTTCCTGCATGACGCCGTTCTGCGCGCCGAGCAGGTGCTTGAGGAAGTACTCGTGGCCCTTGGCCGAGCAACCGAGGAGATTGGCCCGCCAAACGAAGAGGTTGCGCACGTGGTTCTCGGGCGCATCGATGTCTTCATACGCAAAAGCCAGCTTGCCGGACTTCAGCTGCTCAATCATGTACTTGGCGATGCCGGCCTCGTCGGTGGCGCCGTCCCTTTCGGCTTCGGTGACCACGTCGATCGGGTTCTTGTTGAAGTGCGGAGCCGAGGGCAGCCAACCCATGCGCTGCGCGACAACGTTGTAATCTGCGAGCTGATAGCCCTTGTAGCGGGCCTTGGCGTTTTCAGCGAGCAGACCGTCGGCGGAGACCTTCTCGTAGCGCCACTGGTCGGTATGGAAATACCAGAACGTCGTCGAGTTCATGTGACGCGGCGGGCGGTGCCAATCGAGTGCGAAGGCCAGTGGTGCCCAGCCGGCCTGCGGCCGCAGTTTTTCCTGACCGACGTAATGCGCCCAGCCGCCGCCGCTCTGGCCCACGCAACCGCACATGTGCAGCAGGTTCATGATACTGCGGTAGCTCATGTCGTTGTGGTACCAGTGATTGATCGCCGCGCCCATAATGACCATGGACTTACCCTTGGTTTTCGCGGCATTGTCGGCGAACTCACGGCCGGTGCGGATCAGATCGGCGCGCTTGACGCCAGTGACCTTTTCAGCCCAGGCTGGCGTATAGGCAACGTTGGCGTCGTCGTACGAGGTGGCGACGTTGCCGCCGCCCAGGCCGCGGTCGATGCCGTACTGCGCGACCTGCAGATCGAACACGGTGGCGACCAACGCCTCCTGGCCGTTGGCCAGATTGACCTTGCGCACCGGCACGTTGCGGTAGAGCAGCCCCGGCTCGCCCTGGTTGAAGTGTGGGAAACCGACCGAAACCACATCGTCCATGCTGTCGATGCAGCTCAGTTCGGCGACGATCTCTTCCTGGGTGAGCGCGTTCTTGGGCAGCGTGTTCCACTTGCCGTCTTCACCCCAACGGAAACCGATACTGCCATTCGGCACGACGAAAGATTTGCTCTTGTCGTCATAGACAATAGTCTTCCACTCGGGGTTGTTGGTTTGACCGAGCGAACCGTCGAAGTCTGAAGCGCGCAGTGTGCGGTCGGTGGCATAGCCCTCGCCGTACGGACGCAGCATCACCTGCATCGGCAGATCGGTGTGAGTACGGGCGTACTCAGTAAAATAGGGGTCCTGCCTGGCGATGTAGAATTCCTTCAGCGCCACATGGCCCATGGCCAGGAAGGCGGCCGAGTCCGTGCCCTGTTTGACCGGCATCCAGAGGTCGGCAAACTTCACGTATTCGGCATAATCGGGCGCCATCGAGACGACCTTGGCGCCTTTGTAGCGCACCTCGGTGGCAAAGTGTGCGTCCGGCGTGCGCGTCATCGGCAGATTCGCGCCGGTGATGATGAGGTAGGTGGAGTTGTACCAGTCGGCGGCTTCGGGGACGTCGGTCTGCTCACCCCAGGTCTGCGGGCTGGCGGCCGGCAGATCGCAGTACCAGTCGTAGAAGGAACCGCAGGCGCCGCCGATCAACGACAGGTAGCGCGAGCCAGCGGCGTAGGAGATCATCGACATGGCCGGAATCGGTGAGAACCCAAAGATACGATCTGGACCATGCTTGAGAATGGTGTAGATGTTGGCGGCGGCGATGATCTCGGTCACTTCATCCCAATGGGTGCGCACGAAACCGCCCAGGCCGCGCACGGCAGTGTACTTGATGCGCTTGGCCGGATCCGTCTGGATGGCTTCCCAGGCTTCGACCGGATCCTTACCGGCCTTGCGCTCGGCGCGATACAGGTCGAGCAGGCGGCCGCGGATCAGCGGATGCTTGATGCGGTGCGGGCTGTAGAGATACCAGGAGAACGAGGCGCCACGCTGGCAGCCACGCGGCTCGTGGTTCGGTAGATCGTCGCGGGTACGCGGATAGTCGGTCTGCTGCATTTCGAACGACACCAAGCCATTCTTGACGAAGATCTTCCACGAGCAGCCGCCGGTGCAGTTCACACCGTGGGTGGAGCGCACCACCTTGTCGTGGCGCCAGCGATTGCGGTAGGCGTCTTCCCATTGGCGGTCTTCGTTGGTGACGATACCGTGACCGCCGGAAAATGTGCCCTGGATACGCTCGAAGAACTTCAGTCGATCGAGGAAATGACTCATCGTTTTACTCCTTATGCAAATTCGTTGACGATCAGATGTTCTTCGTGTCGGTGCCCGATCCCGGCGGACAGCGGAGTGGAAGACGGTTCATCGCTGCTCTCCGTCACCAGGCTGCCCGGCCCGATCGCTCGCGCGTGCCGACAGCAGGACAGAGAAGGTTGTGCTGTGGGCATTTGCGGAAACCCACAGGCCGCACTCCAAAAGCAGAAACAGCAGAACGACATAGGGACCATAGACAATCACGCCATCGACGACGGGAACCAGCGGTGACAGTACTGATTGCACCTTGAGTGCCGGAGCCACCGCGATCGTGAAGGCGCAAAACATGCCGAAGGTGAAGTTTCTTGACCACTGGGAAGCGTGATAGGTGAGAATGCCCTTGCGCAGGCCGTGCCTGCGGACCCGCAGGGTCGCGCGCACGATCTCGACGATTTCCACGGCCAAAAACGCTAGCAGTACATAGAGCCATGTCGCGATGCCGACGATTTCCGGCATCAAGCCGGTTTGAACGGCAGCCAGGCCGCTGATCGACATCGCCCCGTGCACGATACAGTTGGTGTTGTCCCAATCCTCGCTGAGCGACCAGCGCGGTTCCCTCCAGTAGCGCTGGACGATCAGTACGAAGCCGACGCCATAGAGCAAGAAACCGAGCACCATCAGCCCCACTGCCGGCGCCCGCAGAAAGTCGGACTCGGGAAAGAGGTCCCAGGCAATCAGAACCAGCGACTGCGTGCTCACCGTCGCGAGCAGGATACGGCCGGTTGCGCGCAGCCGATCGCGGCTGGAGATAATCGCGCGTGCGCCACGAATCACGAACCGGACGTACCATAGCCACAATGCGAATGCGACAATCGCCAGGGCAAGCGCCAGAACCTCCCAGTGGGGCACGCCGAGCACGACCATTCTCGCGGTAACCGCGGTGCCCGCCACCCAGGTGCCTATCGCAAAGCTGTCGATCGGTGAGACGGTGTGGACGGCCGTTCGGCCCTGCCGCCAGGACTCCGCGTAAGAGGCGGCGATAAAGCCCCAGATGACGAGCAGTCCGATCGTGAACGGCTGTGCCGCAGCGGTCGGGATCGCGGGGATCGCCGCGTCGTGCCGGAAGACCACCAGTCCGAAAATACCTATTGCCATGACAATGGCACCTGCGGCAGTCGGCGAGGGGGCACTGCGCAGGAACGCGTGTCGCAGTATCCACGCCCCTGCCGCTACCGCCAATAGTTGAATCTGGAGAAGGCTGAAATTCATCTTTCCGGCCTATTGGTGACGGATCACTACCGCTTCACCGGTCGGGTGCTGCGCGCCGGCAGCGGTGCTTCTGTTGCAGTAATGCAGAAGCAGACCGGTCAGCACGGCGCCGCTCAGGACGTTGCCCAGCGTCACCGGAATTTGATTCCAGAACAGCCATTGCCCGACGCTGATGTCGGCACCGAGAATGATGGCGGTGGGCACGACAAACATGTTCACCACCGAATGCTCGAGCGCTAGGGCGAAGAAGGTTGAGACAGGCAACCATATCGAGACAATTTTGCCGATGGACGCACTCGAGCTGAATCCCAGAATAGTGCCGAGCGCGACCATCCAATTGCAGAGAACGCCTTTGACGAAGGCGGTCAGCCAACCGTTGGCGCCGGCGTGCTCGTAGACCAGCGTTTTCGACTCGGCGACTGCGATAATCCTGGTGCCGAGGGGGCCGGATCCCTGGATAAAACCCTCGGTCAGCGTGAAGGCGAGCAGCACACCGACAAAGATGCAGCCGAGGAAATTGCCCAGGTAAACCCAGCCCCAGTTGCGCAGCATCCCGGCAGTGGTTGTATTACCGCGCACGACGCCTACCGGCAGCACAGCGAAGTTCCCGGTGGCGAGTTCCAACCCAAGAAGCACAATCATGGCGAAGCCCACCGGAAAGACCGCGCCGGCGACGAGGGCAGCAAGGCCCTCCGGCAGACCGCTCGAAACTTTGAAAGCGAGAGCGGTAGCGTAGGCCAACAACACGCCGGAGAGAAAACCCTTGAACAGCATCGCCTGTGTGCCCAGGCCGGCTTTCTTCTCACTCGCGACTTCGACTTCTTCCATGAACCTCGGGGGTGGTAAGTAGTCCAAATCCCTCTCCGGATCGGTTTCATCGGCGGCCCGACCGTACATCGTGCGGGGCGCGCATGCATCGCGTCGCACTCTACTTTTTCGGGCTAGTCACAGATTTTCGCTGGCACCAATTTAGCCCGGCGGGGAACCACTCACCATTCGCCGATAGGAGGAGGGCAACGAGTAATTCGGAGGACAGGAAGTCGGTCGTTAGACCTAGGCGAACAGGCTGGAGTAGTTCGAAGGAACTAGCCCCTTCAGCGGATCAGGCAGTTTGGTCTTTCTCGGTCAAGCCGTGCTCGACGGCATAAACGGCCGCTTGCACCCGGCTCACGAAATTGAGCTTCTTCAGGATATTCTGCACATGTATCTTGACGGTGCTTTCGGCCAGATCGAGGCTGCGGGCAATATCCTTGTTGCTGGCGCCGCGGGCCAGAAACACAAGGATTTCCCGCTCACGCGGCGACAGGCGTTCCTTCTCAGCCGGCGGCATAGCCTGCGCAACCGTGTTTGTGCGAACGCTTTTCATCAGCTTGTTGGTCATCTGGGGAGACATCACCGAGTCGCCGTCGACGGCACTGCGGATCGCACTCAGCAGAAAATCCGTTTCGATGTTCTTGAGCAGGTAGCCGTGCGCGCCGGCGCGTAGTGCGTGCAACAGATCTTCCAGATCCTCTGAAACCGTCAGCATCAGGACGCGTGTCTGGGGCGCCTCGTCAACGACCAGTCTGACCGCATCGCGCCCGGTCATTCCCGGCATGTGAATATCGAGTAGAACCACGTCAGGTTGCAGTATTTTGGCCCGTTTCACGCCCTGCAGCGCATCGCCGGCCTCACCCACGATCTCGAAGCCCGGCTGGCGTTGCAACAGCACTTTAATACCGCTGCGAAAGAGCGTGTGATCGTCAATCAGCAGGACGCGAATTTGCTTTTCCATCGATCAATCCGTATCGCAAGGCAGAACAAGGGTCACCGTGGTGCCCTGCCCGAGCTTTGATTGTATGTCGAAGTGCCCCCCTATGCGATGCGCACGTTCCCGCATGATGCTGAGACCCACGTGCATATCGCTGTCAAGGTCCGCCAAGTCGGGATCGAAGCCCCGGCCATTGTCCTGGACCACAATCGCGCACCGGCCGTTCCGTTCGATCGCCACGCGCACCCGAGTGGCCGCAGCGTGCTTGCGCACGTTGGACAGCGCTTCCTGAACGATATGCAGAATCTGGATGGTGTTCCTGGAGGGCAATTCTCCGTCTTCACTATCTCTGGCCAGCTCGGTGGCGATGCCGGTCTGCTCTTCGAATTTTTCCAGGGCGCCTGCGACGGCGCTATTTACGTCACCATCGACTACACGCATGCGGAAATGCGCCAGCAGTTCACGCACGTCATCGTAGCTTTCCTGAATCCCTTCCCGGATCCGCGCCAGCTCTTCCTCCGCCTCAGCCAGGTCGCCACGCCGGAGGGAATCCTGCAGCATCTGCGATTGAATGTTGAGGAAAGCAAGCGACTGGGCAATGCTGTCGTGGAGTTCCGCGGCGAGCAGGTTACGTTCCTCGGAGACGGCCAGCTCCTTTTCGCGTTCCACCAGTCGCTGGTTCTCGATGGCAACGCCCAGATGCTGGCCAACCGCCTCGAGCAGGCGCGTCTCGTTGGTACTTAGCGTGCGCGAGTTGTAAAAGAACAGGTTGAAGATTCCCATGATCTGATTTTTCGAATGGATCGGGATTGCGACCATTGAAGCGAAGCCCTCGCTGTTACAGCGCGCCGGCTTCAGGCCTGTCACGGACCGATCCGTCAATACGCAGGAAATCGCCCGGCCGTCCAACGCCGCACCTCCGCAGAGGCAATCGCCCACCGGCCAGCAGGCTTCGAACTGGAGAAAGTCCTCGGATAAATTCCTATGCACACCGATCCGCAGTTGCCCGCCGCTGATATCCATGAACCGGACCAGGCCAGCATCGGCGCCCAGCAGGAGCATCGTCTTCTCGAGCACCTCGCGGCAAGCCGGATCCCGCGCGACAGGTTCGTTCAAATAGGCGGCCACTTCGTAGAGCAGTGTCAGCTCACGGTGCTTGTTCTCGATATCGCGCGTCTTTTCCTCGACCCGTTGTCCCAGCGTGCTGTATAGATCCTCCAGGCGATCCGCCATGCGGTTGAAACCCTCGCCCAGTTCCCCAAACTCATCGGCGCGCCGGATCTTCAGGCGCACGCTGAAGTCGGCATCGCCCATGCGCCTTATCCCGTCGCGCATTTCCTGCAGCGGACGGATCACCATCACGAAGAAGAAACCGATAAGAATGGAGGTTCCGATCATAGCCAACACTATCAGGCCGACCTGAAGCATGCGCAGCCAACGGGTGCTGCTGGCGCTGCTGACCTCAACCGCCAGCACCAGCCGGTTGAGATCGACCATGAGTTTCTCGACGGAGGTATTGAAGCTCACCATCTGTCTTGCGCGCTCGTCGCTCTTTGTCATGTCCATGAGGCGCTCGATCTGCGGCTTGATAGTATCGCGCCACTCCTGCCGCATCTGCTTCACAAGGCGATCAATGGCGATTTCCCGCGGCAGAAACAACGGGCGCTGCGGATCACCGCTCTCCAGTACGGCCATCACCCGGTCGAAAGTCGCCACTTCGTCGATAATGCTTCGCCTGACCGCAGCGCGCTCTTCATCGTCAAGCGGATCCTGTGAGAGCAGGTAGGCGATTCGGTAGGTGTGCATGCGCTGGCTACCGGCATCGTTGATTGCAGCCGCGCTGCCCTGCAGTTGCCACGAGAGGAACAGGGTCAGGCCGATAGCGACAAGCGCCACCAGGAAGAACGCGAAGAGAATCGTGATGATTCTGGTACTGAGTCTTTTAAGCAGCATGGCTTGCATCCATCGCAGAGGAATGCGGCGGGCCATCCGGAGGAGCTGGATGAATTCCCGTCTTGAGCCGTCGGGGCATCGGGCCGTTCGGAGCAGGATTTCAACGTGAAGACATTATGCGACATTCTTCGCGAATCGTCCGCCGGTAATTCCGCCAGCGACCATAGTCTGAGCGCGCGGCAGGCTCGGGGCGATCCGGGAAGTGCGCAAACGGCTGAGGACAAAGGAAGGCACCCACGTCCCGCATATCGCGCTGCCAGGTCATTTGCCGCTTGGCCAGTCGGTGCGTGGCGGCGATGGCCTTGTCGCGGCGAGGCGGTATTGCGCATTATGAGCTGGTCGTCCCCGCCAGACTCTCCTGAGCTTCCTTGAGCGGCCGCGGTGTATTTCGATGGGCACCGTTCTTGATCGCTGTGTCAATCAAGCACCGCGCTTCGGCCAGGATATGCTGCGTTATGGCACTCAGTTCAATCTCTCGACAGACCTTGACGATATCCTTACTCCCGCCGTGTGAGCCCGACCGGTTTTGATTTTCGATATCCCCGGCAGGCGAGCGGAACTGATCCGCGACCACCTGGCGGTTACCTGGAGGCTTCCGGCGCAGCCAAGGAGATCATTCGCTATCTGGAGGAGAGGCAAGCCACGCAGCTTCTTCATGGCCGGCTGCGTTATTTTGCTCACGAAGTGACGGAGACGCACGCCGTGGTTCACGTCGCACTGGAGTTCAGCCTGGAAGCGGGCCGTCAGGTACTGCTCCCTGCGAAACGCTATGAGGTGCGACAGGAGGCCGCCGACCGCACGGTACACAGTACGGTGCAGGCCTTCGGAACGGCCCTGGAAGCGATCTACGGAGAGTTGCTGGCCGATCTGCGCACCGTTACGCGCTGATCAGCCACCCACCCCTTGCATCAGCGCCCCTATCGCCGCCGCCAGATCGGGCGAACGCGCCGGATTGCGAAAGCTCTCCAGCAGCAGCGCCCGCATCCCCGGTACGAAAAGCAGGTCGCGCATCACCATCGGAAAGAGTTCTCCGCCCGCCGTACTGCCCGCCAGGGCCTCCAGGTAGCGCAGACGCAGCACTTCGTCCTCCAGAGCCTCCCACGCGCGACCGGCAATGGCCACCAGCAGATCGGCTTCGGCGCCCCAGCGGCTCTCCAGTGCCGCCGTGATCATCCTGTGGCGCACATCGCCCCGACAGGTATTGCCGATAGCGCGCACCAGTGCGCTGATCTCGGCGATAGAGGCCTTCTCGCAGGCAAGCGTGCCCAGCAACCGCGCGCACAACTGCACGCCGATAGTACTCGGCAGTGGCTCGTTCTCCAGAAGTTGGCACAACCGGCTCAGGGGCTCCAAAGGCAAGTGTGGTATCGCTGCGGCTACGCATTCGGAATGGCCGGGATCACCGAGCCGTGCCGCCATATCGGCGAGCCCCTGCAGCCCGACAAAGGCCCACTGGTCGTATCCCAGAGTTCCGGCCAGATAGGCCCTGGCGTGGTCACAATAGCGCGATGGAGGTTGTTTCAGCTCAGCCAGGGCCTTGGCATGGAAAGCCGCCAGACGCTCCTCCCGGGGTTTGAAAGCGTAGGGACTCTCCTGCTGGAGCTCTTGGATATTGCGGGGGGTGCCCTGCGGGTTGCCCAAGGCGCGCAGCACACTTTCCAGGAATTCATCGCGCGCCGCCGCTTGCAGTCCGCCCAGTTCGTCCAACGGAAAACGCAGGAACCAGACGAAGTGCTGCTCCGGTTTGGCTCGATCCCAAAACAGGATGCCCAACCACGCCTGTTGCTGCAGCGGCAGAGGATAGGGTATCTCGCCCCGCTCAATCCTGCGAAACCGGCTCTGTGAAATCCTGACGACGCGCCGCCCGAGATCGAAGACGGCGTAGCGGGCGTTGGCCTGCTCCAGTAGTCCGCCGAGGGTCGGGAATGGGTTCATGCGCTGCGTCTGCCCGGAAAAAGGCGGCTGATTATAGCCGCATCGCCGAATCGATGTGCCACAATGGTCCGCCATCCACAAAACACAAGAGACGGAAAGGATTCCGATGATTGGTATGCAGCGCAGTTTCTACTGGCACGACTACGAAACCTTCGGTATCGACCCCCAGCGCGATCGACCCGCGCAGTTCGCGGGTCTGCGCACCGACGAGGCGCTGCGACCCATCGGTGATCCGCTGGTGGTCTACTGCCGGCCGGCCGACGACTACCTGCCTCAACCCGAGGCCTGCCTGATCACGGGCATCACACCGCAGCTGGCGCGTGAACGCGGCCTGCCCGAGGCTGAGTTCATAGCCCGCATCCACGACGAACTGGCCAAACCGGGTACCTGCGCCCTGGGCTACAACACCTTGCGTTTCGACGATGAGGTGACGCGCAACACCCTCTATCGCAATCTCTACGACCCGTACGCCCGCGAATGGCAGAACGGCAATTCGCGCTGGGATCTGATCGATGTTACCCGCCTCACCCGTGCCCTGCGCCCCGCCGGCATCGAGTGGCCCGATCACGCGGATGGCACGCCCAGCTTTCGCCTGGAGGATCTGACCGCCGCCAACGGCATCGAGCACGGTGCCGCCCATGACGCGCTGGCTGATGTGCAGGCCACCATCGCGCTGGCCCGCCTGATCCGCAAACGCCAGGGCAAACTCTTCGATTACGTGTATACCCATCGCGACAAGCGTCATCTAAGCGCGGAACTCGATCCGGCCAGGGCGAAGCCAGTGGTTCACGTCTCAGCCCGTTATCCGGCCACCCGAGGCTGTCTCGCCGTGGTGATCCCGCTGGCCTGGCATCCGGTCAACCGTAACGCGGTGATCGTCTATGATCTCAGCGCCGATCCCGAGGCGCTGTTGACCCTGGACGCGGGCGCAATTCGCGAACGGCTCTTCACCACCGCTGAGCAGCGCCCTGAAGGAAGCGAACGAATCCCGCTGAAGCTCGTGCACATCAACAAGGCGCCGGTGATCGTCCCCTATGCGACGCTGCGTGCCGAGGATGCCGAGCGGCTTGGCATCGACCGTGTTCAATGCGAGGCCAACCACGCGCTCATTGCCTCCGGCCCTCCGCTCACCGCCAAGCTGCACGCGGTTTTCGAGACGCCTGATTGGGAGCCGCACAATGATCCTGATCTGATGATCTACAGCGGCGGTTTCTTCAACGATGCGGACCGTGCACGTATGGATCAGATCCGTGTCGCGGCACCCGAGCAGCTGGCGCGAATGGCGCCGTCGTTCGATGACCCGCGCCTGCCGGAGATGTTGTTTCGTTATCGAGCACGCAACTACCCGAACTCGCTGTCGGCTACCGAACGCACGCGCTGGCAGGCATGGCGTCGCGAGAGACTACTGGGCAGCGCAGAACAAGCTGAATCCCCGCTCACGGCCTATCGTGGGCAGCTCGCGGTACTGCGTTCCCGGGAAGCCGGGAACGCGGCACACCTTGCGATAATTGACGCCCTGGAGACCTATTGCGACGAACTCGCCGCCACCCTACCGACGACGACGCCGCCGCTCATGCCTTCCAAAATGTGACCGATTAGGCCCAGGCACGTCGGGACGGGAGGTATAGTTCTCAGGTCAATATGGCCCAAGGGGGGATCATGGTGGACATGGAAGCACCCGTCGAGGAGATCCAGCTTACGGCGTCCGTTGTGCCCACTGAGGATTCGGCACCAGAAGCACGCGCCGTGCAGATACGCTTCGATCTGGTACAAAGAAATCCCGGTCGCGGGATTTACCGTCAATTCGCAATCTGCGATGACGAGTGCCTGCATATTCTGGAGCAGGTAGGGCGGCAAAAACGCCGCTACCGAGTCAACCTCGCTTTTCTTGACGCCGAACCGCAGAAGCAGTTCATCATCGCCAGATTGTGGATCTATCTGGCCACAGCCGCACTGTGTGTGACCTTGGTGCTGACGCTCCTGTCACCCACCACGGTTGGCAGCGAACTACCGATACCTCTGGCCCCCACAGCAATCGTCGCAGGCGCGTTCAGCATCGTTTTTCTCCTGGCGTTCATCTACAAATCGCGTCTGCGATTGTGCTACCGCACGCGCCACGGCGAACTGGAACTGGCGGAACTCCTCTGGGGACGTCCGTCACGCCGTCGCTACCATGACTTCGTGGCCCGCCTTTCGGGCGCGATTCGGGATGCGCAGCGTGGATATACGGGTAGCTTGGCCAATGCGCTGGCGGAAGAACTTCGCGAACATCGTCGACTGCAAGAGATCGGTGTTATATCGAGTGCGGCCTACGAAGCGGCCAAACAGCGCATTCTCTCTTCGCATGGCCAAACAGAGCAGAGATCTCGCGCCTCCCCCGGGTGAGGTCTATCCGGAGATGGACGCAAGCTCCCACGGCGCGGGCTTCACGGAACACCCCATTCACGCCAGCCACTGGACCAATTGGACCAGTCCGAAGATGACGCCGAAACAGATGACGCATACAACAAGAATTTTCAGGAATATCGTCATGGTGCTTGCGGCCAAATTCTACGCCCACCTGCCGTTGTTCAGACAAACAATCCTTCAAAAAGGGCAATCCTGACCACGAGGCCGAACCCAAGCGCAACGGTGGCGAAGCCGATCATGGCCTGAAAGCCGTTGTGCAATCCTCTGAAGCTGTGAGCAGAATAGCGCAGCGGCAGCGCAATAAGCGCAGAAAGGGCCGCCATACCGGCGATAGAGCCAATACCGAACAGCGCGATATAGGCGAGACCTTCCGCGACCGAATGAACCTGTTGCAGGGTGAGCAGTATCAATGCCGCCGAGCCCGCCATGCCGTGCATCAGACCCACCGCCAGGGCGCGCAGCGGAAATCCACCGGGGGAAGCGATCGCCTGACGCAGAGGATCGAGTACCCTGCCCCGATTGATGCGGTCGCGATTGAGGCGTCGCAGCACATCGGCGCCGAGCGCGATCAACATAAAGCCGACTGCAAATTCCAAACCGAGCGCGAGACGCTCGGGCATGACAACATCCAACAGCAGCACCGCCGAGCCAACCAGAAACAGTGTCATGGTATGGCCCACGCCCCATGCCGCCCCCTGCAGCATCGTGTGACGTGTCGATCCGCTGCGGGTCGCCAGGCTGGCCACCGCCGCCACATGATCGGTCTCCACCGCGTGACGCATCCCCACGACGAACCCGAGGAGCAGCAAACTACTCATAGCATCGCACCCATTACGCGCGTTTTGATTCGGCTCGAATCATGGTGCCCCCCGGATACCAAGTAAGAGTTATGATTTATTCTTAATAGTTATGAACATTACGGCCATCGCCCCCGGACCGTCAACCCCGCGCTTCACTCGGGTTAGGGGGTGAAGGAGCGGTGATCTACAATGGCGGGCCTGCAGCCTGCCAACCCGACGAGGAGCCTTTACGTGGAGCGCATTACCATATCCCTGGATACCGAGCTGGCTCAGCAGTTCGATGCCTATATCAGCCAACGGGGCTACAAGAACCGCTCTGAGGCGGTGCGTGATCTGATCCGTGATGCGCTGGGCGCCGAACGCCTGGCGGAAGAAAAATCAGCGCAGTGCATTGGCACCCTCACCTACGTCTACAACCACCATGAGCGGGAACTGGCCGCACGACTGACCCAGGCGCAGCATCACCATCACGATCTGGCACTTTCGACGTTGCATGTACACCTTGATCACGACAATTGCATGGAGACGGTGGTGCTGCGTGGTGCAACAGAAGAGGTGCGGCAGTTCGCCGATTCGGTCAAGTCACGGGCGGGCGTCAGGCACGGGCATCTCTATCTGGTACCCGCCGAAGTGGAGAAAATCACCCATACCCACGGGCACGGGCATCAACACGAACACATCCATAGCCGGCCCAAACTCTAAGGCGAGATTCCGAGGGGCGGCGTATCTTGCCTGATCCGCCGCGCCTGGCGCTGGAGCCACGAGCGACCGGCACAGCTCGCAGGGGATTCTGAGATAGGTTCTAGTTACTCATCGCGAATCGGGAATGAGTTAATTGAGGTTTGATGCGCCATACAGCGACGAGCGTCCGACCCCGTGCAGGGGGTTCGATACACGTGGAGACCAGGTATTGGTGTAATGCTTTGTTAAACACATCACTCGCTTGAACTTTCTTCGGGATCATCGTCTTTTACGGCATTTTCGATCCATCGCTCATAGCACTCGAGACCGCAAAAATGGGCAATATAATCGTCCGCCTCTGACACACGCGCCTCGCTGGCCGGGACCTCCCTTAGACAAATTTCACACTGTATGGGCTGGGTATCCTTCGATTTCTCTGCTGCCGCCATGGTCTTGACCTCTGGTAGCGGGCATGGTCGCCCCCACAGCTTCAAGTATAGCCACCCGATGGCAGTCAGCTCGTTGGGCGTTTGTCGTTCTCCATCAACCCAGATGCTTTCCCAGGAAAGCCAGCGTGCGTTGCCACGCCAGCGCGGCATCCGCCTCGTCGTAGCGTGCCCCGGTGGGATTGGCGAAGGCGTGATCCGCTTCGTACCAGTGCACGGTCAGATCGCGTCGGCCGGCTGCGGCCATGGACTTTTCGAAACCGGCGACCATCGCGGCATCGATGTTCTTGTCGAGTGTACCGAAGTGCCCCAGTACCGGTCCCTTGAGAGCCTTCACTTCGTCGGCGCTCTTGGTGACCCTGCCGTAGTAAACAACAGTGGCATCAACCGGGGTGGCGATTGAGGCGTTCAGCGACCAGCCACCGCCAAAGCACCAGCCCACAGTGCCGACCCTGCCGTTACTCTTTTCATGCCCGCGCAACCATGCGACGGCAGCCACCACATTTTGTGTGGCCACCGTGGCGTCAAGCCCCTGGGTTTGCGCCTGCGCCTGTTCCCGCGTTGTCGCCACCGAACCGTTGAAGAGATCGATGGCTTAGGCCAAAAAACCCGCGCTGGCGAATTCCGCCGCCATCGCTTTGATGTGATCGTTCAGCCCCCACCATTCGTGAATCAGAAGCACGGCGGGCGCCGGGGTCTTGGCGGGTATGGCCAGGGCACCGTTTACTGTGCCGCCGGGACGGGTGATGGTCGCCATGGGCAAGCGGTCGGCCGCGGCCTGCACCAGGCGGGGATCGGCAAGAACGGCTGCCAGCGGCAGCGAGGCAAGCCCTTTGAGAAACAACCGGCGCTTGTCATCCGGAACGAAGATCGGCGTCCGGGGTTCTCCTGCACCACAACTGATTTCGTCGCACATACTTCTGATCTCCTCTATTGACCGAGAGGCGTCAACCCTTATTCCAACTCCTCCCCCGACAGTAGAAGGGATTCGGTAGGCGGCGTATTTCGCAACACGAAGCGCTGAATCACTGACGGGCGGTGCGATAGACCACCAGATGGTCAGTGCCCGATTCCGGCACCCACACCTCACCCGTGCGACCGAGAATCTGCCGTACCGCGGCACCACGGCGTGGCGATGGAAACGAATCGAAGGTTTCCATGACAGGATCGAAGCGCACCATGGCGTTCGCACCGAAATCGCTGACCCATACCTTGTCGCGCTCGTCGACATAAATCGCGTAGGCGCGCGGATCGGCGCCGGGCAGCCGCCAGGCACGCCACTGGCCGTTGGCCGGGTCGTACAGCGAGAGCTGACCCGAGTTCCATTCGCTGACCCAGATGCGGCCCTGCGAATCGGACCAGACACGGCGCGCGCCCTGTCGGAGTGTGGGCGGTTCGATCACCGTGGCGATGCCGGTCGCGGTATCGATACGCGCAATGTGGCTGCCCGCCAACGACGCGTAGTAGATATCGCCGCGCGGCGTGGCGGCGATGCCGTAGGGACCGCGACCGTGCGGTGCCGGAAAGACCTTGAGCGCGCCGCTCCTGGGATCGAGCCGCCCATAGATGCCGGATTGCCCGGTAAACCAGAGCACGCCATTCCCATCGAAAGCGGCGGTATTGAGATTCGTATAGCCGGAGTCCTCCGGCAGCGGGAAGCGCGTAACCGCCAAGGTCTGCGGATCGACCCGCACGATGGCGTTCAACCCGCCATCGGTAAGCCACGGTGCGCCATCGGGACCGACGATCACCCCATGGGGGGCGGATCCGCGGCCGAGCTCAATGTGGCGCGTCTCCCCGGTTGTGGGATCGAGCCGCCCCAGCGCCCCTTGCCGCTGCGCGGCATACCAGACCACGCCGCCCCGCGGATCGGGAGCGACATCGTGGGGACGCGCTCCCTGCGGAACCGGGAAGTGCTCGATGGTCACCTCGGTACCATAGGTGGGCAGACTTACTAAGCCTACCAGTGCCACTACGATCGCGCGCCATTGCATGGCAACCTCCTTACAGTCCCGCGGGCTCCGCAGACCTATTGTCGATAGCAATAAGACTAGCCCACTCCTCGGGTCCGACCATGGCGACCACTGAAAATCCGCCCCGACCATCCCCGCGCACAATGGCCGCCCCCGCCTCACTTGGCCGGGTTCCGGCTGCCAGCAAAAAGACGTTGCCGTGAGCAACGATCACGGTATTGGTGCCAGCGGGCGGAGTCGCGGTCAATCGGGCACGAGCGGTGCGCGCCAACGCCGCGCGCCCGCCGATGTAATCGGCCACACGTGCGTTGATAACGTCGCGCGTCGTTTCCACCTCCCCCAACCCGAGCAGATGTGCGGTTTCCCTGGTGCGGCAGTATTCGCTGGCCAGGACCTGGCCAATCGGAATCTTCAGCTGGCGGATGGCCGCACCGAGCTGTTGGGCCATGGCGCGTCCCTCCGCGGAGAGTTGCCGCATGCGCAATGGGTCGCAGCTGGTGCAGTCGTCAAGGTTGCGCACGCGATCCTGCTGCGACCATTCGGTAGGCGCATGCCGGAAATAGATGACATGGCCACCGCGGCGCAGGGCTTCCAGCAGGTGCCCGTTAACGGTTTCAGCACTCGCTGCCCCTGTCAGAAGGAGCGCTCCGACAATCGCCAGGGCTGCCCCGGAATTGAGGTTGTCTATCACAGAACGATGCCGTAAACAGACTGTCATGCCACTCCCCGATCGCCGCGCCGACGATAATGTGGTGAGACAACGGCGTAGCGTAATGATTCGCCCCGCTAACCTTTGCCGTCACGGGACGACTCGCCCCACGCGGAGCGCCTATCCCCGTCTGGCACAGCCAATCATCGTGCGGCTGACCGGCGGATCGATTATGGTTACGCCCTCGGCATGAAAGGCACCTGTTGCAGAACGACAACGGAATCGAAGTGATGCGAACACGGCACGGCGAAGTGGTATTGCTGACGATGCTGGTTGCCCTGGGCGTTTTTTCGGTCACGCTCTACGTACCTTCGATGCCGGCAATTACCGCCGACTTCGCAGTCCCGGCGGTCGAAGTCCAGAGCACACTGGGTCTTTTTCTGCTGGGTTTTGCCATTGCACAACTTCTGGTTGGACCGCTCAGCGACCGTTTCGGCCGTCGACCGGTGCTGCTCGTCGGCCTGGTTGTCTATCTGCTGATCAGTGGCCTGTGCGCCATCGCACCCAGCATAGAGGCCCTGCAAGGAGGTCGTTTCCTCCAGGGAGCGGCCGCGTGTGTCGGACCGGTGGTGGCACGTGCCGTGGTGCGTGACCGTTATCACGGCCTGGAGGCGGTGCGCATCTTTGCCTTCATTGGTACCGCCTTGGCCCTGGCGCCGGCGCTCGCACCCATCGTCGGCGGCTTCATCGAGGAACTGGCGGGCTGGCGCGCCAACTTCGGCGCACTGGCACTGTTCGGGGCGCTGCTGTTCGGATTGAGCATGATCCGCTTTGAAGAGTCCCACCTACCAACCGCCACCCATGCGCTGAACCCGCTGCGCCTGGGCGCTGCCTATCTCCACATCATTCGCAACCGCTACTTCCTCGGCAATGTCCTGGCAGGCAGCCTCATCTTCGGGGGGCTCTTCTCATACAACACCCTGGCACCTTATCTGTTCATCGACAAGCTGGGCGCTTCGCCGCACCAGTATGGCTATCTGATGCTTTTCACGGTGGCGTCGTACGCCACCGGCAGCTACCTCTCGGGCCGGTTGCGCAGAAAAGTCTCGGGGCATAGGCTGATCATCCTTGGAACCACCAGCGCCATGGTGGGGGGACTGATGCTGCTGCTCCTGTCGGGTGAACTGACCTATGGGCGGGTCATCGTACCGATGATGGCTTTTCAGTTTGGCATGGGGCTGGTGCTGCCCCCTTCCATCGCTCGTGCCATGCAGCCCTTCCCGCAGAATGCCGGCAGCGCGTCGGCACTGATGGGGTTTCTGCAAATGTTGAGCGGCGCACTCGCCACCTTTGTGGCGCAGTCGATTTTCGATGGGTCCGCCGGCGGTCTGGGATGGATTGCCTTTCTACTCGGCGGCGGGGCCATGCTGTGCTATCTGCTGCTAACGACAGGCGCAGCGGGCTCCGGTAGCGACACCGCCTGACCAGGTCTCAGATAAAACGCACACAATAGACGGGCGGCAGGTGAACAGCGATCGTTTCCCAGTGATCGCCCCCGTCTTCACTGGCCCAGAGTCCGCCGGTCGTACTGCCAAAGGCGAGCTTCTCGCCGCTGGCATCCACGTCCAGGGCATGGCGATAGATCAGATCGTAGGCATGTTCCTGCGGTAGCCCGGAACGCAACACCTCGAAAGACTCACCGCCATCCCGCGTACGCGCAACGACCAGCTTGCCGTCCACGGGCAGGCGCTGCTCGTCCTTGATCGCGGGCACGAACCAGGCGGTATCGGGATCCTGTGGGTGAACCGCAGTCGTAAAACCAAAAACCGAAGGCTGAACGGTGGTGATCTCCCGCCACTGTCGACCACCATCGAGCGAGCGAAAGACACCGTTGTGATGCTGGCACCACAGCACATCGGGCGCGCAGGGGCAGTTCACGATGTAGTGGACATCCTGGGCCGCTGGCTCGCCGGCCTGCTCGGGCGGCATGTAGGCCGCCCGCATCCCGGCGGTGCGCGCTTCCCAATGCACCCCACCATCGCGCGTCGCCCAAACCCCGCCCACGGATACGCCGATCAGGATATGGTTGGAATCGCGGGGATCGATGATCAGCGAGTGGATGGCGGGCCAGTCCGCGCCACCGCCGGCCCAATGTTTGCGCGCCGGATGATCCCACAGCGAACGCACCATCTCCCAACTTGCGCCACCGTCGGCCGAGCGAAACAGTCCGCCTGGCATCGTGCCGCACCAAAGCTCGCCCGTGGGTGCTGCGGCAAGCGACCAGATGCGCTTCAGCGACCAGGGAATGGATTGGCCGCTGAACAAATCGATATCTTCCACATCGTCGGGCTTGGGCGGGTACTCGGGCGCCGCTATCTCACGCCAGCTCTGGCCATCGTCATCCGAGCGGTGCAGCTTGACACCAAAATGGCCATGATCCAGCGCGACGTACAGCGAACGGCTTTCCGGCAGCTTCAGAACCATGGTGACAGGGTCCCCGAGAAACGGTGTTCGGGAAATACGCCAGCGCGGCTTCGCAGCACGTGCGTATTCCAGAATGAAGAGGCCTTTGCGTGTGGCGACCAGCAGTCTTGGTTCCATGGTTAGCCTCCTGACAAAGCCTGAAACACGAAAATCGTCTGCCCATCCTTGACTGACTCAGAGAGCCTTGTGCGGTCAAGGGTTGGGTGATCTTCAACGAAGACGTTGACGTGGCGTTGCAGCGCATTCTGATCATCGAGGACGTAGCGCCGCACCTGGGGGTGTGCTGCGAAATAGTGGTCCAGAACTTCGCGTACTGTGCTACCGGGCAACTCCAGTTCCGGGCAGTGCAGGTGACGTGCAAGGTTGGCGGTGAAAACGACATGTACCATAGATCAAACTATAGTCAGCATTTCGGAAAGAGCAGGTGCGCTCCTGTTTGCCACGTTGCGCTATAAAGCACATCAACAATACGTAAATCGACAATGCTCCGACCGTTACTTTTTCGGTAGTAGCGAAGCGTTTCAACGCCGAGCCGGAGCATTTCAGCCGCCAGACACGGATTCATGACTTGATCAGAGCTTTCTTAAACACACAATTACCAGCCGCTCGATTCCCCGCGGCCGACGCAGCGAAAGCAACCAACTATTACCTCGGTGTATACCTAATGGGCAATGCTCTGGCCAGCATCGACAATTGTAAAATTCATCCACTGTCTTTGGACTCCGGATCTCCCCGCACCATGACGTTCTATATCTTTCTCCCAGCGATTGCGGTTGTAATTGCAACTGCGTGGCTCTACATGAGATCTCAGCACAGAGCCCAGAAAAAGGCCCCGCCAACGATAAACCGCATAAGCAAAGATGGCACCGAGGTCCGGTGCTTTACCTGCGGTATCTGGGTGCCGAAAGAGGGCGCGCTGGAGAAGAAGGGACGCTACTTTTGTGGCGTAAAGAAAAGCGACCGCGATCGCGTCGGCCCGAACAAGGAAGCCGCTTAAGCAGCCGAGACTCGCCAGCCGGCAAGAGGCACACTGGCGACGGTTCGCACCGAGCGCAGAACCCTCTAAAAGTCCGTGAAGCGTTTGGTTTCCAAGAAGACCTCGAGAAAGGGATTGATCTCCAACTCGTTCACCGGCTCTTCACCCAATAATCGCTTCACCATATCGATGTACTCCTCCCACTTTTTCAGGCCGGGAATCAGCCCCATGGGTTTCCCGTCGCGGAATACCACCAGGGTGGGCAGCACCTTGATTGCGAAGCTGTCACGAAACAGTTTTTCCTCCGCCCGATCGGCGAGCGCCACCCGAACACGCCCGGCGTAGTCGCGCAGAATTTCTCGTAAGATGACAGTCAGATCGCCCACTTCCAGGCGCTTTTCGACATCGCCCGTGATGAAGAGGATGCGCACACCCTCACCCGCCAGGAGGTTCTCCCGCTCGGGGCCGGTAACGACAGCCGCCTGGCATTCGGCGCTGAAACGATCTATCAGGAGCTGGGAACTCACATAGCCGAGTATGCCGGTACCCCTCGCTGCACCGCAATCCTTTATGTGCTCCCACAGGGATGGCACAGAGACCCGTTGCTTCACTTGTGGACTCGATTCTCAAGGAAAAGATGCTAGGGAACAAAGAGTGCGGATAAACTGTGCGATCAGGGAAATAAGTAAAGGAAAAGTGCAAAAAGGAGGGTTCATACCGCGAACACAAGCTCTTCACATACAACGGATATTCTCTTCAGATTGTGAAACTACGCAATAAAATTGCGTTTTAACAGCTAATCTTGCAAAACGGTACTTTTGTCGATTGGTATGCTCAACCAAGTTACAAACTGAGACCGTCGCTGTTCGAACTCCCCTAGTGTCTTACGACTTTCTGGAGGCAGTCATGAATAAAAAACTCACAACATTGATTTCAGCCGTTTTCCTCACTTTAGCGGTAGTAATAATGCCCACCAAGGCACCTGCCAAGGCTACGTACAAGGTCACTTTTGGTCACGTTGAACCGGTTAACTCTGGAATCCACGCAACCGCCTTAAAAATTAAGGAGTTGGTGGAACAAAGAACTAATGGTGATGTATCAATTATGATACATCCCACTTCAGAGTTGGGGCCTGGACCTGATCAAGGGCAAATGACCCAAACTGGAGCTATCCAGATGGCTATCTTGCCAGAATCGCATATAGCTGGAATATTTCCCGAAGCACAGATTTTCTCTATTCCATTTCTTTTTCCTGGATCTCTTGAAAAAGCTGCCGAGGTAATGAATGGCGATGGGGGCCGAAAGCTTTTTTCCTATCTAGACAAAAAGGATCTAATTGGACTTGCCATTTATCCACAGGCCTATAAACAGTTTACTTCTAATAAAGCAATCCATACACCGGACGATTTTAAAGGGCAAAAAATTCGTACCATGGCCTCGCCGTTAGTCGTAGAGAGTTACAAACTACTAGGTGCCTCTCCGACGCCAATTAGCTATCACGAAGTCTATACGGCACTACAGATGGGCACGGTTGACGGCGAGGAAAACCCTTTCTGGGCCATCGGAGAGATGAAATTCTATGAGGTTCAAAAATACATAGTCGAGAGCAATCACGCACCGTTCGTTAGTCTTTTCATTGCCAATAAGCAGTGGTACGAAAAACTCCCTGAAAAATACCGCAACATCATCCGTGAAGTTGCTCAGGAGGTGGTGCCGTCACAGGTAAAGCTTGAACTGGAACATGATAATAAATGGAAAGAGAAATTCGCAAAAGAGAAGCGAGTTAATTTAACCAAACTAACTCCGGAGAGTAGAGAGGCGTTTAGGCATAAGTTGTCACCCTTAAGTGACGTCTATGTGAAACTTGTCGGTCCTCACGGTGCTGAGATTCTCAACGCGTATAGTAATGATTCACCCAAGTAATTGTATCGTGTGCTCGGGGTATAACCACTTTTGCGTATGCCACCCTCCGAGCGCTTTGACAAGGATAAATGCCCATGACATTTCGCGCTAACTAGAGTAATAAACAATGGCAATGATAATTACTGATGAATGCATCAACTGTGATGTATGCGAACCGGAATGTCCCAATGATGCTATCTCCCAGGGCGATAGTATTTATGTGATCAATCCGGACCTTTGCACCGAGTGCGTTGGTCATTTTGATGAACCACAGTGCGTCGCGGTCTGTCCCGTGGATTGCATACCAGTCGACCCAGAACGTGTGGAGTCTAAGGAAGACCTGCAAGCTAAGTTCGAAAGGTTACAGGCTGTCTGAACGGTACTTTGCGGGATTGTTTTGTCCCCCGCGGAAATGAATATTGGTTGCATGTGCTATTTTGAATCAAGGGGTGTACGGGTTACGCGGTCACAGAAATGCCGACTCATTGGTGGTGGATCATGTCCAGAAAATAATGGACTGCTACGGGTTTCCTCTTCTGGCCAAACCGCCCGCCTGACAGCGTTCTGATACTACAAATTGTTCGGCGTTTACCGGACAAGCGATTGATGTCGCCGCTCTGTGTTGCAATATGAAAAGTACCTGCCCAGCAACTCAGAGCGGCGGCGATGCTCTCGCAGTAGGCTCTCCACTCGTAAACTTCCTATTTGGACTTCCGCCTAGAGGCGGCGCGCACCCTTAGTGTCAGGATAGAAGTCGCGTCCACTTTGTTGGGTAGTCAAATATCAGGGGATGGCAAGCGACATCCCCTCTCAAGGTAATCCCCGCGTTTTTAGCAGTGCTCAGAAGTGGAGCCTGGGCCGCTAGGGACAACTTCTGTTTGGGGGTGATGTTGACCGTATCCCTAGAAGTGAGCCACGTTTGATGTGGAAAGTTGAGCATATCAGGCTACTTGCTGGGCGAACACGGCCGGTGGTTTTCTACCGATCGATCGGTGTGGTCTGACGCGGTTGTAATGGTCGCGCCAGGTATCGATGGTTTCGCGTGTATCCTCTACCAGTGCAGATCCAGACAGTAATCTCGGAATTTACCATTGAAGCTCTTCACGAAAGCGTTCTGTGTCGGCTTGCCGGGCAGAAATGGCCCCCGCTGATTGGACAGTCAATAGACGACGATAAGTGCTTCCTCCATGATGAGCGCTACGCTCTGGAGAGAAACAATGAGACGGAAGAGACGAACCCATTCGCTCGAGTTTAAGGCC